>JBDTYC010000005.1:0-22912 GCA_040005815.1 Chloroflexota bacterium | reverse complement strand
CGAGATCTACGCGCCCTAGCTGGTCAGCGTCACCTTTCTTCAATCCACGCGGCCGGTACGCGGGTCCGTTCAGGCTACATCCGGCGTCCAGCCTTTGGCTGCGCGAGGCGGGAATCGGGCCCGGGGTCGCCTGCACGCTACCGATCGCCGCCCCAGCCGGTCCATGGAAGCGGTCGCCGGTGACAGATTCCGGTTTGTGGGGTAGAGCTAGCGGAACGGACCGAAGAGTACGGGGATCTACGGGACGTGCGGACCGGAGGTCACTCGTGTCCACGACTGCCCGGGGTCGGCCACCGACATCGCCCAGGCGAACGTCTCGCGGCAAGGGTCGACCGAACAGTCGTTGGGTTGGACCACGTTGAACATGATCGCGACGTCGGCCACCGTGAAACTGAAGGTGATCAGCGGATCACCCATCGTGAACGTGCGGTCATCGACCTGGGTGTAGGTGCCCTCGTCAACCTGGTTCCCGTTCTCATCCCAGGAGTTGAACCGGCCATCCGGCCAGAACGTATGCGAGTGTTCGATCGGCGGCTTGGCGTTTGCACAAGGGTTGGCGAGATCGAAGTTGGCGGGAAGGGCGCCGTTGACCATTCCGATGACCAACTCCTCGTGCTCCAACTCGGTCCGGATAAAGGCAGCCAAGCCTTCCTTTGTGAGGGCCGCCACGGTGGCCGCACAGCTCCTGGTTAGTTTCCACTGGCCCGCCAACAGACTGGCCGTGGATCCGGAGGGGCTCGCTGAAGGCATGGGGCTTGCGGGCGTGGGTTTTGCGCTGTTCGAGCTACAAGCCGACAGCAGCAGAACGAGAGCGAATGTGGCTCGTGGCACGCCTGATTCCCTCGTGAGGCCTGACGTGCATTCTATCTGGGGTGCGTGCAAGGAGGGAACTCCAAGAACCACGTTGACTCCCGGGACGGGAGCAGCTCAGCCGGCTCGAACTTGCGGCCATGGAGGAGGGCCGGGGTCGCCTGCACGCTACCGATCGCCGCGGCAGTCGCCGCTCAAGCTCTTCGCGCCGTCAACGTCACCCCGGCCCTCAACCGGCAGCAGCACCCACCGGTGGCCAACATGCCATGGGCAGGCGTATGGTGCCCGGACCTCGACGCCATCCGTCGTTGTGGCCCATCGAAGCGCACCAGGCAGGAGGGGCGAAATGCCACAAGCGTCCACGACATTCGGATCTCTTGTCACACTCGCCATGCTGGTCAGCGCTTGCTCGGGATCGAGTCCTACCGGCTCGCCGGTTTTGGCCTCGCCCTCATCGAACGCCTCGCCCTCATCGAACGCGCTACCGACTACGAGCGCGACAGCGATCGACGGTGCTTACGAGATGAGTGACACAAGGGCGGAACTTGCGGACTCACCGTTCCTCATCGATGCCGAGGAGAGGAACAATGATGAGAATTGGGGCGAATGGACACTGACGTTCCGGAGCGGTCGTGTTTCTTACACGCAGCGGAACGACACAGCGAGTTCGGAATCATCTGGGACCTTCATCGTCACGGACGACGCCGTCAAATTGGCCATGGACACCGGGGTTAACCAAGGCGAGACATTCGCCTTCCGCTGGACGCTTCACGGAGACACCCTCACATTCAGGCGCGATGACTCTTTGGGCGTGGGCCCGACCCCGTTCCTCGTCAATTCCTGGACACGCGTCCCGTAGGGCTCACGCGATCGCCGCGACCGTCGCCGCTCGAGCTCCTCGCGCCGTCAACGTCACCCCGGCCCGATGGGGAGCCTACGGCTAGGCCGCTTACCGGCCAGCTACTTGCCGGGTAGGTGTACGGTTCGGCGTGGGAGGGAACCGATGCGATCGACGCTGTTGCTGATCATTGCGCTCCTCGTTTCGGCGTGTGGGTCAACTGTGGAAACGACCTTCACGACTGTTGGGCAAACGATGTACTTCACGCAGGCAGGTACCAACGAGCAGACCGGCGACTACATCGAAATCCCGGTGACGGCCCTCGCCATCGACTATCGCGTCAGCGGATCGTGTGCCTTCGGCGTCCGGCTGTTCGCAGAGGCAACCCCCGACGACAACGTTGACGCACCTGGCCTTACCGCGACGGGTCCAGACGTTGCCGGGACGTGGCATGTGACCATCAAGCCCGGTAGGTACGCGGTCGCGGCCGGCGGAGACGGATGCACATGGTCGATCACCGTGCGGGACGAGCTGTAAGGGCGGGGCGACCGGACCGGGGGAACAGCCGGCCGGTGGTCGCCCCGATCAGCACGATGGTGCCGTCCTCGACGTGCGGGAGCAGCGCGTCTTGCTGGCTCTTGTTGAACCGATGGAGCTCGTCGATGAAGACCACGGTCCTTCCACCGGCCTGGCGCAGCGCCTTGGCGTCGGCTACGAGAGCCCGGATATCCGCCACGCCGCTGGTCACGGCCGAGATCTGGCGCCAGCTTCCACCGGAGCGGTCGGCCAACAGGCGCGCGAGCGTCGTCTTGCCGGAGCCCGGCGGGCCCCAGAGCACCATGCTCGGCGCGTAGCCGGGCTTGACGACCTTCGAGAGGGCACCATCGAGTCCGACCAGGGACTCCTGGCCCACGAATTCATCGAGGGTTCGCGGCCGCATGCGTGCGGCAAGCGGCGCATCGCTGGCAGGCTCATCTGCGAAGAGCGGCTCGGTCATGGCGGCGGGCGGCTTACGCGGCATCGGTCCGTTCCATCGGCCGATTATGATGCCCGCCATGGACCAGAACCTGCGCGTCCCCGGGCCCACCCCGCTTCCCCGGGAGGCGCTCGACGCCCAGGCCGCGCCGATGATCGACCACCGCGGCACGGAGTTCGGCGAGATGCTGCGCGAGATCACCGCCGGCCTGGCTGAGCTGATCGGCACTCGGGGGGACGTGCTGGTCCTGACCGGCTCCGGCTCCGGTGCGCTGGAGGCGGCCGTCGTCAACACCCTCTCGCCCGGCGACCGGGTTCTCGCGGTCACCATCGGCTCATTCGGGGACCGGTTCGCGAAGATCGCATCCGCCTTTGGCGCGCAGGTGGAGCGCTTCGAGGTCCGCTGGGGAGAAGCTGCCGCCCCCCGGGCCCTCGCGGCTCACCTGGCGGCCAATCCCCCGTATCACGCCGTCCTGCTGACCCACAACGAGACCTCGACCGGCGTGACCAACCCGCTCCGCGAACTGGCAGCCGTGGTCCACGACGGTCCGGGCG
This sequence comes from Chloroflexota bacterium, assembly GCA_040005815.1. GTDB lineage: Bacteria > Chloroflexota > Limnocylindria > QHBO01 > QHBO01 > CF-167. The sequence goes on along the minus strand of JBDTYC010000005.1, from coordinate 19,734 downwards.
ACCCACTCGTGGTGGTCGACGGGATCAGCGGGCTCGGCGCGATGCCGTTCGAGATGGACGCCTGGGGAATCGACCTGGTCGTCAGCGCGAGCCAGAAGGCGTGGATGGGGTCGCCGGGTATCGCCATCGCCGCGCTCGGTGAGCGCGCCTGGGCTGCCAACAAGAGTGCCCGCATGCCGCGCGTCTACTGGGACTTCGGCGAGGCTCGCACGTGGGCCGCGAAGGGCCAGACGCCGTGGACCCCGGCGGTGAGCATCCTCTTCGGCCTGCGCGTCGGCATCCGGCGCCTCGTCGCAGAGGGGAAGGAGCAGACCTGGGCCCGGCACGCCGCCATCGCCGCTGCGGTGCAGGCCGGCCTCGAGGCACTTGGACTGCAGCTCGTCGCTGCACCGGCCGACCGATCGACCACCGTCACCGCCGCCTGGCTCCCCGACGGCCTCGAATGGGGGCCATTCAACGCCGCGATGCGGGCGAGGGGCCTGATCGTGGCGGGTGGTCAGGGTGCCTGGGTGGGACGCATCCTGCGGTTTGGGCACATGGGCAGCGTCGGCATCGACGAGATGTGCGACGCCGTCCGGATCATGGGCGAGACGCTTCGCGAGCAGGGCGGGCAAGCTGATGCGGCGGCTGCCGTCGGCACGATGCGCGAGGTCTTCGAGGCCAGGCAGCCCGCCCCCGTCGGCTAAGAGAGTCGGCCGAGGTTACATCCCCGCACCGCGGCCCAGGAGCAAGCGGACTCGCCGCCTGAGCGCGAGCCAGAGAAGCGGCAGCTGCAGCCGGCCCCAGGCCCGCTCGAGACGAGCGATCGCGTCGGACGTTATCGCGTGGCCGGAGTAGGACTGCCAGACCTTGCCGTCGGCGATCTCGTGGATCTCGCCGCTGCGGCGCGGCATCTGCTCCTGGAGCCATCCCGCGTACTCATACACCGTCTCCGACGGTCGTTGCGCGACCCCTGCCCGGTCCGCCGCGAACGCCAGCCGCTGCCATTGTCGATCGCCCGGGGCGAGGAAGCGGAACCGGTATCGGCTTCGCAGCAGGCGCCAAACGGCTACCACCGCGAGGAGCATCAGGAGGGCGATGATCACCCACGCATTACCTTCCCGCACCTCGTCGGCGGGTCGCTGGCCCCCCGGCTCAAACGCTCCCGCCACCGGCTGGAAGGACGGCAGGCCCGAGATATCGCCGGGGTCGTTGCCCTCCTCGAACTGCTGGCCCGGGTCGACGCCGGCGACCGCCGGATTGATGGGCGGGACGACGCCCGATCCGGACAGCCGGACCACCGGGTTGATTGACTTCGTGGCCTCGAAGATCTGCCAGCCGTAGCCGGGGAAATAGATCTCGGCCCACAGGTGCGCATTCTTGTCCCGGACCTCGTAGATGCCCGTGTCGATGCGCTCGCCGGGCGCGTAGCCCACCGCTACCCGGGCCGGCAACCCCAGGGTCCGCGCCATGACCGCCATGGTGGTGGCGAAGTATTCGCAGTAGCCGCGCTGGCCGTTTTGGTCGAAGAGGAAGAAGTCGACCAGGTCGCGGGTCGGATCGGACGGCAGCGCCGCGACCGTCGCGTACCTGAAGCGCGGATTGGTGCGCAGGTAGTCGGCCAACGCCCGGGCCTGGTGGTATGGATCGGTCGCCCCGACGGCCTCGACCAAGCTCCGGGCCAGCTCCGCGGTGCGGCCGGTCACCCCATCGGTGCTCCGGTAGGTCGCGACGATCTCGGGTGGATAGTCCGTCCCCGCTCCAACGAGCATCGCCTCCGTGGCATTCGTGATGGCCGCGGTGATGCGGTAGCCCTTTCCCTCCTCGAGCGGCACACCCGACTGGAGTGCCCCGAGCAGCGGCAGGCCACCCGGCTCATGGACCACGAGCGGGGCGAACGAGCTCCTCGGATAGCCGGGGGTGAAGACGTTGCGTCCCCCATCTCGCTGCATCTCGACCGTCACCGTCTCGACGTCGAAGCCGGCCAGGGGGCGTTCGGGGGTGTCGCCTGGGAAGATCCGATCCCCGGCCGCGATGCGCCGCTCAGCGCCTTCGCTGCTCGACCAGCCGTGTCCCGTATAGATGTCGTAGGTGACCGTTCGCATGTAGTAGCCGCGCGAGGAGCCGACCGTCATCACCGGGTTGTCGGAGCTGGTCCAGCTTCCGTGGACCCGGAACGAGGATCCGAACGAGGTGCCCTGGATGCGCGAATCGGTGCCGGCCAAGCCGCCGAAGGCGCCCTCGAGCCCGGTTCTGACATCGGACCAGACCCCGTCGAGGTTGCTCCAAACGCTGGTCAGGGGCGCGGCAACCGCGACCGTAGTCAGGATCCACGCAAGCAGAATGCTGCCGGCGATGAAGGTCATGCCGCTGCGCATGATCTGGGCTGGCACATCGAGGTTCTCGTTGACCCGCCGGATGCGCCAGCTCTCCTCGCGGTTGATGAGCGCGATCCGCAGCCAGAGCAGGAGCGCGGCGATCGAGAAGACGACCAGGTACGGGACGAGCTTGGTGAGGGTGGCCGACATGTTGGCGATCAGCGCCACCCCGAGCAGCATGATGGTGTCGAGGACCCGATGGTGCCGGTACAGGGTGTAGGCGGCGATGAACGCGGTCACCCACAGCAGGACCCCCAGTCCGACCGCGTACGGCGACAGCTGCGGCGCGAATCCCCCATCGACCACGATTCGTGTCCAGTCCGCCGCATCTCCCCGGAGCAGGATCAGCCGGCCGGCCTGGTTGACGTCCGGGAAGTACTCCCCGCCGATGGTCCAGAGCACGAACCCCGCCCCCAGCAGGGCGCTGGCCGGGAGCACGAATACGACGCTCAGCCGCGTCAGGCCCAAAACCATGCCGGCCAGCGCGGCGGCGACCCCGACCGGAACGAGGTAGTCGAGGTGATCGACCCACTCGGCCCGCTGGATCGACCAGCCCAGCACGACCACCATCGCGACCACCAGCGCGAAGCTGGTCCACCCCTCTCTCGGCCGCAGGAAGCGGCGGAGCAGCTCACGCACGGGACCGCTCCCGAATCACGGGCGCTCGTGCGCCAATCGCCCTTCGGCCGAGAACGCTGGAGAGGTCGTCCCCCGCGCGCAGCAGGTGGTGACCGATGTCGTACTCCGCGAGGGCATGCCGCACGGCAGCCAGCTCGCCCCGGCTCTCGTCGTCGTCGCGCCCCGCGAAGCTGAACCGATCAAGGAGCACCACGATCGCCCCGATCCCCCGCCGGCGCAGCGCCGCCAGGGCGCGCACCCATTCGCGGTCGGTTGATCCGGTGACGATGCAGAGCGTCATCCCGCGGCGCAGCTGTGGGAGGGTCGAGACCACCACCTCGGCGAGCGGCTGCGAGCCATCGGCCTGGACGTTGGCCAGCAGGTTCAGGATCTTCTGCTCGACCCGGGTGCCCCGGTCCGGGGTGAGGTGCTGCGAGCGGCGCGAGCTGACCGTGAGCCCCACCGCGCGGTTCTCACCCAGGGTGTGCACCGCGATCGATGCTGCGGCGCTGACCGCGGTCTCGACCGATGCCGAGTCCGGCGTGCCGGCGTGGGCGGCGCGCTGCAGGTCGAGGAGGAGCCACAGGTCAGCCGCCTGCTCCAGGTCGAACTCCTTCACGATCAGCTCCCCGTGGCGCACGGAGCTGAGCCAGTGGATCCGGTTGATGGCGTCGCCATAGACGTAGGGACGCACCGTGCTGACCAATGGTGTCGCCGCTTCGTAGCGACGGCGGGACGGGGTGCTGCCATCGACCGGTGACGGCGGCAGGCGCCAGTGCGGCAGTGGATGCACCTTTGGGAAGACGACGATCCAGGTGGGGCGGCCGACCACCATCTCGCTGGTGAAGAGTCCGAACGGATCGCCGGTGCGCACTCGTAGCGCCCCCAGGCGGTAGCTCCCACGCCGCAGCAGGGTGACCTTGGCCAGCCACTGGCGGCTGCCCCCGGCGCGCACCCCAACCACTCGGCCGGGGAGCGGGGCGGGCAGGGTCGAATCGTTGGCGACCTCCACCCACGGCTTCGTCCAGCCGGTGTCGTTGTCCACTCGGTACACCGCCTCGAGGGTCTCACCCACCTGCGTCCGCGGGTTGAGCACGTGATAGCCCGCGCGGAGGCCGCGGAGGCCGCGGCGCGCATACCAGCGCGAGGCGAGGAGGAGGGTCGCGAGCAGGTAGACGAGGAAGAAGAGAAAGTCGAGACCGGTGCTGAAAGCGGCAACGACCAGCGCGGTGCCGAAGAAGACGAGCCGGAGCTGCCGTGACAGGCCCATGCGGGTGCCTAGCGAGTGCCGGCGGTCGCGCTGGTGCTGGGGCTGGTGGCCTCCCCGATCGGGACCTGGGCGAGGATCTCGCGCACGATCCCGTCGGGGTCGACCTCGCGCAGCGACGCCTGGCTCTTGACGATCAAGCGGTGGCCCAGCACGGCCACGGCCAGCTGCTTGATGTCGTCGGGGATCACGAAGTCACGCCCATCGAGCGAGGCCAATGCCTGCCCGGCGCGGTAGAGGTTGATGGAGCCGCGGGGCGAGGCGCCGAGATAGACGTCGGGGTGCTCGCGGGTCGCGCCGGTCAGTCGAACGATGTACTCGGCCACGGCCTGGTCGACGTAGATCTCCTTCACGGCCGCCTGCATCTGGCGCAGCTCCTCCAAGTCGAGGACCTGCTGCAGCGCCTCGATCGGGTGCGTCCGCTTCTGCTCGTCGAGGATGACGATCTCCTCCATCGCCTTCGGGTAGCCGAGGCGGAGGCGGAGCATGAACCGGTCGAGCTGGGCCTCGGGGAGGGCGAAGGTGCCCTCGTACTCGATCGGGTTCTGCGTTGCGATCACGAGGAACGGCGACGGCATCATGTGGCTGATCCCGTCGATCGTCGCCTGGCCCTCTTCCATGCATTCGAGGAGCGAGCTCTGGGTCTTCGGCGTGGCCCGGTTGATCTCATCGGCCAGGACCACCTGTGCCATGATCGGGCCGGGACGGAACTCGAACTCCTGGGTCTTCTGGTTGAAGATCGAGAGGCCGGTCACATCCGAGGGCAGCAGGTCCGGCGTGAACTGGATCCGCCTGAACGAGCAGCCGATGCTCTTGCTGAGTGCCTTGGCCAGCATCGTCTTGCCGACCCCGGGGACATCCTCGATCAGGATGTGGCCCTCGCACAGCAGCGCCACCAGGGCCATGCGCACCTCGACGTGCTTGCCGACGATCACTCGCTCGACGTTGGCAACGACACGCTCCGCGGACTCCTGGACACTCTTCACCGTGGAGACTCCCCTTCAGTTCGGGTCGGCGGGCGTGTCACGCCCTCGCTTGAACAATACCCCAGCGGGTTGCCCACTGGTTCACCGCGAGCTGGCTTCAGACACCCGCGCCGATGAGCTTCAGCCACTCGGCCATCACCGCGCCACCGATCGGCGCGGCGTGCCCGGAGCCGGTTCCGCCGCCCTCGACGATGACGGCGATTGCGATCGACGGCAGGGCGCCGGCCTGAGCCGGAGCAAAGCCGACAAACCAGGAATGCGGCTTCAGTCCTGGGCCGCGCTCGGCGGTTCCGGTCTTGCCAGCCGTCTGGACCCCGGCGACCCCGAAGCGGGTCACGTCCCCCGCGCCGGCATAGAGGCGGCCGATCGGCCCGGAGACCGCGTCGATCATCGCCTGGCGCACCTGCTCCGCCACCTGCGAAGAGATCACTGGATCGCCATGGCCCCCACCGTAGGTGTCGAGGATGTCCGGGGTCGGACCGCCCGCCGGCGCCGTAGCGTGACTGCGCAGGTCGCGGACCAGGGACGGTGCCGGCAGGGCCCCGTCGTTGGCGATCGTCGCCGCCATCAGGGCCATCTGGAGCGGCGTGACCGAGACCGCGGCCTGTCCGAAGGCGGCGCTCGCCAGCTCAACCTCGTCGCGGAACGGGGCGCAGCCACCGTCGGTCTGGGTGGACACGAAGGACGGATCGACGGGCAGCCCGCGGCCGTCGCTCCCGATGCGCAGGCCTTCGCAGAAGCCGAAGCGGTGCGCATAGTCGAGGTAACGGTCCCCGCCCAGCTCAACGCCGACGTGGGCAAAGAAGATGTTGCTCGACACCTGGAGGGCTGGCGAGAGGTCCCAGAGTGCGGGTGCGACGTTGCCCAGGTCGTGCTCCCGGATCGTGAAACCCTTTACGACGTAGCCGTCGACCTCTTCGCGCGGCTGATCGGGGAAGGTGGTCTGGGGGGTGATTGCGCCCGAGTCCAGGGCTGCCGCCGCGGTGAGCACCTTCATGATCGAGCCGGGGGTGTAGTGACCCTGCCGGCTGCGGTCCAGGAACGGGTTATCCGGCAGCGCGGCCACCGCGTCGAAGGGCGCCTGGGCAGTGGCCGGGTCGCCGGAGAAGCCGGTGGCGTCATACGACGGGTTGGAGACCATCGCCAGGATCGCCCCGCTCTGCGGGTCGATCGCGACCACCGCACCGCGATCGACGCCCAGCTGCGCGGCGGCGAAGTCCTGCAGGCGCTGGTCGATCGTCAGCGTGAGGTCGCGCGGATCGGACTGGCGGTCGAGGATGTCGTTGAGCACATCGCGCAGGGGATTCGGGTCGGTCCGGCCAGTGAGCAGGTCGTCCCAGGCTCGTTCCACCCCGGTCGCCCCGAAGCGGAGGCTGGCGTAGCCGATGAGGTGCGTAAACGCCGGATCGACGTAGGTGCGGCGGCTGATCCCGTCGGTGACAACGCTGGATGCCAGCAGACGACCCTGGACGTCAAAGATCGAGCCGCGCGGCAGGCTGCGTCGCGTCGCGATCACCTGCGGGTTGTCCTGCCGGATGGCGAGTGTCTGGGCATCGAGCACCTGCCACCAGACCAGGGCGCCGGAGACGCTGGCAAAGGCGAGCACCAGGTAGACCGCCAGGCGGCGAACGTTGCTGGCGATCACGGTCAGCGCCCCTCGATCTGGGCGTCGACCACTGAGCGATGGCTGATCGCCAGCAGCAGGCCAACGACCACGAAGCAGGCCAGCAGGCTGGATCCGCCATAGCTCACGAACGGGAAGGTGATCCCAGTGAGTGGCACGAGCTTCACGTTCCCGGCAGCGATGATCAGGGTCTGCAGGCCAAGGCTCACCGTCAGGCCCACGGCCAGCATCGCGCTGAAGTCATCGCGCGCGAGCATCGCGGTACGCAGGCCGCGGAAGACGAGGCACATCACCAGCGCCAGCAGGGCGAAGGCGCCGATCAGGCCCAGCTCCTCGGCGACCGCGGCGAAGATGAAGTCGGTCGGCAGGGCCGGGATGGGCAGCCGCCCCGAGATGGTCGGCAGCCCCTGGCCCAGGCCCTCGCCAAAGAGCCCGCCACGCCCGAATGCGTAGAGCGCCTGGACGGTCTGGTAGCCGCGGTCATTCGGGTCGACGAACGGGTCGATCCAGTTGTCGACCCGTATCCGGACATGGCCGAACAGCTTGTACGCCACGAACGACCCGGCGATGAACAGGAGGATCCCGAGCAGAACGTAGCTGCGCCGCCCGGTCGCGACGAACAGCATCGTCAGGAAGATCCCCATGAAGAGGAGGGCGGTGCCGAGGTCGCGGCTGACGACCACGACCAGCATCACGATCACGAAGATCGCGATCATCGGCAACAGGTACGGCAGCGGTGGGACCTTGAGTGGACCGATGCGTGCGCTGGCCCCCGCCAGCAGCGTCCGCTTCTCGGCCAGGTAGGCGGCGATGAAGATGACGAGCACGATCTTGATCGCCTCCCCCGGCTGGAAGGCGATCGGGCCCACATCGATCCACAGGCGAGCGCCATTCACCTCCTTTCCGAAAAGAAAGGTGATCACCAGCAACACCGTCCCGGCCAGCGCCCAGGTGTACTTGTAGTGGCGCAGGATCCCGTCGTCTCGAAAGCTTCCGGCCAGCAGCACCATGGCGCTGAGGCCAACCGCGAACCAGAGCAGCTGGGTGGTGGCCATGCCGAATTGCACGCCGAAGGCGTTGGTCCCGAGCAGCCCCTGCGGGAGCCGGTTGAGCATGATGATGCCGATGGCGCCGATGGTGCCCACGCACGGAAGCAGGAGCTGGTCGCCCTGGTTGCCGACCAGCCGCAGCGCGAGGTGCGCCGCAAGCATGAGGCCCACGTAGCCCACCGCGATTCCCATCGGTCCTGGATCGAGGGCGCCGGTCTGGGCGATGTGGGTGACGGCGAAGCCGAGCGGGACGAGGATCACCAGCGGCAGCAGCAGGCGCAGCTCGAGCGGGCGCGAGACGGCGTGCATCAGCGCTCCAGGCGCATGCGGACCCGGCCGATCGTCAGCTCGTCGCCGAACGAGAGGGCCACCGGGCGATCGATGCGATGGCCGTTGACGTAGGTCCCATTCGTGCTTCCCTCGTCCTCGATGAACCAGCTTCGCCCCCGGAAGGTGAGCATCGCGTGCGTGCCGCTGACGAAGTCGTCGTCGATGAAGATGGTGCTGTTGACGTTGCGGCCCATCGAGTTGATCGGCCCCAGTGCAATCGTCGTGCCGAGCGCCGGCTCGTCGGCGGACGACTCGACAACCGAGAGCTTGCCGATCCCCGATTGGCTCGCCATCTGGGTCACCTCGGCGCTGCGCAGGTCCCGCAGCAGGGCACGCGAGAAGCCGACCAGGATCAGGTAGAGGAGCGCGAGGAAGCCGAGCTGGAGGGCGAGGAGCAGGATGCGGAGCACCTCGCCGGTCATCAGCTGACCTGGAATTCGATCTCGGTGCTGCCGATCCGGATCACGTCGCCCGGCCCCAGTGCCACTTCGCTGACCGGTTGGCCGTTGATCCATGAGCCGTTGCGGCTGCCGAGGTCGGCGAGGCTGTATGCGCCATGCTGGAGCTTGAGCTGGCAGTGGTGCCGGCTCACCTCGGGGTCGTCCACGATGACGTCGTTGTCGCTCGCTCTGCCGACGCTGATCAGGGCGCCGCCAAGGTCGAAGCGGACCCGCGGCGCGCCATCGGTGTGCACCAGCAGGAAGGCCGGGGACGCCGGATCCGGCGTCGCCGGCTGATGACCCGCACGGGCGAGCACCATCGTGTGCTCGGACGCCTGCGCAGGGCTTGGCTCGCGGATCGGCTCCCCCGCGACATCCACCACGTTCGCAGCCACGCGCACATCGCCGCGGGGCACCGCGGGATCGGCGACGAGCGTGACGCTGGGCCGTGCCACCAGGTGGTAGTGCTCGCGACGCGCTCGCGCGGCGGCGCCATGCGCCAGGTCGTCTTCAAGCGAGCCACGATACGGCTCGAAGGCGGCGAAGTCGGTTGGGTGCAGGTGCAGGTCGTAGCGGTTCGGGACGATGATCCCGGCCGCGCCGAAGGCCTTGCCGGTGTCCATCGCCCGCTCGATCCGCTTGGTGAGGAGAATCGGCTGGAGGGTCGCGCCAAGGCGACCGGCCGGCGCCTCGAAGAGCCGCTCGAGGAAGGCCTCGAGCCGCGCCATGATGCCCATCGGCCGATCCTAGCACTTGCCGCGATTGATTCCGGCAGACCGGACGGGCGGGGTACCAACGGCGTGCGCGGCGGTACCAATGCACCTGTGCGGACGAGTGCACCGTGCTCGGTATACTCGACGCCCTGAAGCCTCTCCTCGAACCGGATGACCACATAGCACGATGCTCGACACCCTGACCGAATCCTTCTGTGAGCGGTGCGGAACTCGCTACGAGTTCGAAGCGCCCGCGAAGCTGACGCCCATGCGCAAGACGCGTGGCGTGATCAGCGGCCTGAAGAACTACATCATGAGCCAGGACTCGCTGTCCGACGCGGTCAACGACGCCATGCGCTCCCAGGCCGAAGTGCTCGCCTCCAAGCAGCTGGACGCCTTTCACACCTCGTTCAGCTTCTGTATCGACTGTCGTCAGTACACCTGCACGAACTGCTGGAACGACGACGCCGGACGCTGCCAGAGCTGCCAGCCGTTGCCGTACGTCGAGGCGACCGGCGCATGGATCCAGCCCGCGAACGGCAAAGGCGAGACTGCTAGCGCGTGGCCTGCCAGCGACCTGACGGCGCCGCCGATGCTCACGATGCTGGAGCTCCCCGAGCCGGAGCCGCTCATCGAGCCCGAGCGGGGGCCGGTGGTGGTCGCGGCCGCGCCGGAGCCGGAGCCGGAACCGGAGCCCTTCATCGAGCCCGAGCCCGAGCCGGTGGGGGTCGCGGCCGCGCCGGAGCCAGATCCGATCATCGAGCCCGAGCCGGAGCCAGTCGCGGTCGCGACCGCTCTGCCCCAGCCGACCCCCATCCGGCCGCTGCGCCCCAACGGCGAGACATTCATACGCAAGCCACGCGAGGTGCCCGCGCCGCGTGACGCGGCCACGGTGGCCGCCGACGACGAGGCGCTCGCCGCCCGCCGTGCACAGCTCGACCTGCTCGGACTCGGCGATCCCGGCCAGGGTCCCGTCGGGCCGCAGCGCAACGTGCTCCCCTACCGCTCGAGTGGCGCGGCCAACCCGGTCGCCGCGCTCGCAGGCGGCGCCTTCTGGGATGCCTCGGCGCGCGAGGTCGCCGGCGCCATCAGCCAGGTCGGCGTCCGGACCTGTGCCGAGTGCGAGCTCTCCCTGTCGGCCACGGCGCGCTTCTGCCGCCGATGCGGCCACCCCCAGTCGCAGTCGGCCTAGTCCCTCCCGCCCTCACCCTTCGGGGCGCTCCCCTCGGACGGCTTCGATGCGGGGGCGGCGGTGCCGCCGGTCTTCGTGTCGCTCGATGAGGCGGCGGCACTGCCGTCAGACGACCCGGCGGATCCGCCCTGGCTCCCGCCACCGACGCTGCTCGACGACGAGGAACGGGAATCGGTCTTGTAGAAGCCACCGCCCTTGAAGATGATCCCGGTCGGGTGGAAGACGCGTCGCAGCTGTCCGCCGCAGCGCTCGCACTCCGTCGGCCCGTCCTCGAGCATCGAGTGGACGACCTCGGTGATGTTGCCGCAGCTGCGGCATTGGTAGTCGTAGGTTGGCACGGCAAGCCGAGGCTCAGGCCCCGCGGCCACCCATCCGCATGCCGCACTTGGGACAATAGAACGCGTCCGTGCCCGACTCGAAGCCGCAATGTGCGCAGACAGAGCCACCGCGGTCCCTGCCGGTGGTGGCACGGGTCGTGGCCGCCGCACCAAGGCTGTGGCCCGTCGCCCGGACCTGCTGGTAGAGCGAGCTGAGCAGCCGACGTCCCATTCGTTCCGTGTCTCCCCGCTGGCCCTTCCCGCCCCAGCCGACCACGGCGCGCACGATCAGGTCGCCCGAAAGCTCGTCCCAGTGGCTCGCCAGCCCGCCGACGATGGCCGTGTAGTCGGGGTAACCACTCGTATCGGTCTCGCCGTGGAGGAGGGCGCAGACCAGGCTGTCCACCGTCATGTCAACCGCGTCGGTCGACTCGAGCACGTAGAGTGCGTGCAGGGCAATCGGGCTGACCGTCGATCGCGCAGCGATCCACTGCTGCAGCTCGGGGAGACGTTGCATGGTCGGCGCAGCCTCGGACAGCTCATGGCTGACCGGCTCCAACACCTCGACCGGGCCGATCGCCAGCGGCTCGACCACGGCCGGCAGCATGGTCTTCATGCGTGGGTCCGCCGGGAGGCGCAGACCATCGCTGCTTCGCGCAAGGAATGCCAGCTTCAGGCTGTACTCCTGGGCGGTGATCTCTTCGATCATCGGCGATGGAGGAGGCGGAGGCGCCGAGTCCTTGTTGCGGTTACGACGAAGGAATGACATTGCCGGCGATTCTAGCGCGGACTCCGGCTGACCGGACCCGGACGATCAGCCGCCGGTCAGCAGCCGAAGCTCCGCCTCGAGATCGGCGAGTCGTGCCCGCTCACGCTCGACCACGGCAGGCGGGGCGCGCGTGGCGAAGTCACCCTCGAGGAGCGCCTGGAGGCGCTGGATCCCGCGGCGGAGGTGCGCGGCGGTGGCCGCCTGCCGCGAAGCGGAATCCAACGTGTCGAGAGGCTCACCGCCGAGCCAGGCGGCGGCCCCGGCCGTGGATGCGACGTGCTCCGGCCGGTCGCGGTCATCGCCGGGGGCCAGGAGCTCCGTCGGCCCGACCCGGGCCAGCGCAGCGAGATAGTGGAGGCCGTGCTCGATGGCATCGCGCGCGGCCGCATCCGCCGGCACGACAGTCAGCGGCAGCCTGGCCGATGCAGGGACCCCCGCCTCGGTCCGCATGTTGCGGACCTCTCGAATCAGCTCGAGCAGCACCGCTGCCTCAGACTCAGCCTCCGCGTCGCGTGATCCGACGGCTGGCCACGGCGCCGTTGTGAGGAGCTCAGATCGCGCGCTGTTCCCGGTGTCCGAGGCAACGACGCGCGCCCAGATCTCCTCCGTGACGAACGGCATGATCGGGTGCAGGAGCTGAAGGATCGTGGCAAGCCCGTCCCGCGCTGCCCGCCAGGCCCGCGACTTCTCGCCATCGGTGGCTTCGGGACGGCGCAGGTCAACCTTGGCCATCTCGAGGTACCAATCGCAGTAATCAGTCCAGGCGAACTCGTGCACCGCTGCCGCATACGCCGACAGCTCCAGGTCGTCGAGCTGTCGCGTTGCGCGCTCCGTCGCCTGGGACAGCCGCGAGTGGATCCAGCGCTCCGCGAGGGTCGGCTCTCCCTCAGAGGCGGCGGGCGAGTCAGGCCGGGAGCCGAGCACGAAACGTGCCGCGTTCCACAGCTTGTTGGTGAAGTTGCGGCCGCCGTCGAGCTTGGCCTTGGTCAGGCGCTGATCGTTGCCGGGCGAGGTGCCGACCACCAGGGCGAAGCGCATCGCATCGGCGCCGATCTCGTCGAGCGTCTCAAGCGGATCGACCACGTTCCCCCTGGTCTTGCTCATCTTCTGGCCGATGGGGTCGCGGATCATGCCGCTGAGGTACACGGTCTGGAACGGCTCGACGCCGGTGCAGAAGAGGCCGAGCATCATCATTCGCGCGACCCAGAAGAAGAGGATGTCGTATGCGGTCTCCATGACCGTGGTCGGATAGAAGCGCGCCAGCTCAGGCGTCTGCTCCGGCCATCCCAGCGTGCTGAACGGCCAGAGGCCGGCGCTGAACCATGTGTCGAAGATGTCGGTCTCCTGGCGGAGTTCGCCTGCTGCGCGGCCGCAATCGGCGCATGAGGCGGGACCCTCGGGCGCGTCGCTCACGGTGATGTGGCCGTCCGGGCAGAACCAGGCTGGGATCCGGTGCCCCCACCAGAGCTGGCGCCCGACCGCCCAGTCGTGAATCGTTTCCATCCAGTGGGCGTAGACCTTCTCAAAATGCGATGGCAGGATGCGGGTTCGCCCCTCCCGGACCGATGCGAGCGCACGCTCGGCGAGCGGCTTCACTCGGATGAACCACTGCACCGACAGCCGCGGCTCGACGACCGTTCCGCAGCGCTCGCAGTGCCCCACCACCATCGCGTGCGGCTTCTGGGCCTCGAGGTCGCCCATCTCGCGAAGCTGGTCGAGCATCGCCTCGCGCGCCTCGAACCGGTCACGGCCGAAGAAATCACCGCCCTCCGCGTTGATTCGGGCCTCCTCGTCGAGGACGGTGAGCGCCCGGAGTCCATGTCGCTTCGCGAGCTCGTAGTCGTCGGGGTCGTGCGCCGGTGTGATCTTCACGGCGCCGGTCCCGAAGGCGCGGTCGACGCTCTCGTCGGCGACGATCGGCAGGCGGCGGCCCAGGAAGGGGAGGATGGCGTGGCGCCCGACGAGGGCTCGATATCGCTCGTCGTCGGGATGGACGGCCACTGCGGTGTCGCCGAGCAGGGTCTCCGGACGGGTGGTGGCGACGCTGATCCAGGCGTCCGGATCGGGTGTGCCGTCCGCGCGCTCGAGGTGGTATCGGATCGTCCAGAGCGTGCCCATCTCATCGCGATGGACGTTCTCGAGGTCGCTGATCGTGGTCAGGCACCGTGGGCACCAGTTCACCAGCGCCTCGCCCCGATACACGAGGCCCGCGTCCCAGAGGCGTTTGAATGCAGTGCGCACCGCCTTCGCGCTGCCGTCGTCCATTGTGAACCGCAGACGGCTCCAGTCGGCGCTCGCCCCCAGGCGACGATGCTGCAGGGCGATCGTCTCGCGGGTCGCGTCCATATACCGCCACATCCGCTCGAGGTATCGCTCCCGACCCAGCGAGGCGCGCGACTCGCCCTCCCCGGCGATGATCCGGTCGAGCACGAACTGGGCGGCGATGCTGGCATGGTCGACACCGGGAAGCCAGAGTGTGTCATCGCCGCGCATCCGGTGGTACCGGATGAGCGTGTCCTCGACCGTCACCCGCGCCGCATGGCCGAGGTGCAGCGCGCCGGTCACGTTGGGCGGCGGCTGGATGATGACGAATGGCGCCGCGCCGGGCGGGGCCTGATCGGCCGGGCGGAAGGCATCGGCCGCCATCCAGCGCTCGTAGATCGCCGGCTCGACGACCGCAGGGTCGTAGCGAGGGGGAAAATCGACTCGCGATTCGGTCATCAGTCAGGCCTCCGTGGCAACAACAGACCCGTTCGTCGAAGGACGAACGGGTCGTGGTACCACCTTCGTTCGGCAACATCGGCTCTGCCGATGGCGCCCTCTCTACCGCGGTATCGGGCGGATCCCGGCCGGCTCGCGTGCGACCTTCCCCCTCTTGTGCCGAGGCGGGCTTTCAGCTTTGGCCCACCATCTCTCGCGGTCGTCGGAGGGGTACTCCTCACGGTCAGCGCCGTGGCCCCGAGTCTACCACGAGGCGAATTTCAGGCCTTCGAACCTACCGTGACGCGCAGCTGACCGGTGGAGGCGACGAACTGGGCCGACTCCTCGAAGCTCCGAATGGCGGCCGTAAGGTCGAACCCGCCGCGATGGACGGCGGTGAAGATGAATTCGCCGGAGGTGCCCAGGCCGAGCGAGACGCGGCTGACGCCGTCGATGTGCTCAAGCGACTGCTTGAAGGAGGTGATCGCGCCGAAGCTGGTCAGTCCGGTCACGAGCACCTGCGTGGTGGCCTCAGCCACCGCCTGCTGGGCCTCTGGCTCGGCGACCGCGGTGGCCTTAGCCGGGGCGGCGTGGACGGTCGCCGCGCTCTCCTGCACGCCATTGCCGGAGGCCGACGGCTCGGCGATGGTGCTGACGGAGTCGGTGGCGGTCGGGGTTGGCATCAATTTGGCCGTCTCATCGGGTGTCTCATTGACTTCCGACGTCAAGACCGGCTCCCCTTCGGCCACCACGGCGGCGGCGGAGGACGACGCGGTGTCGCCCACAGGAGCGGACGGGGCATCCGTCAGCGAAGGCGCTTGGGGAATGCGCTTCAGGGCCGATGCGAGGGCGGCGGGGTCATGAATGTCGTTCAGTTGCGCGAAGAACCCGGTGATCTCCACCTCGAATGCGTCGACCCGCGCCTCGACGGCGGTCATGGCGCCATCGCCCGTCGCAGTGTTGGCCGCAAGCTGCGCTTCGAGGGTGGCGTTCCGCGCCGAGACCTTGGTGGATGCCTCATCGCGGATGCGCTGGATCTCGCCGTGCTCCCAGTCGGCGACAGCCGCCAGGTCGGCATTCGCCACCTCATGGAGCTCTGCGGCACGCTGCTCGGTCTCGGACCGGATCCCGGCCGATCGCTCGGCGACCGCGGCTCGCAGCTTGGCGAGCGTCTCTTCACGAGTCTGGTCGGCGATCTTGCGCATCGCATCGACCAGGCTCTGAAGGAACGGCACCGCTGGCCCGTTGCCGGATTCGTTCATTGGGGTGGAGTCTGCCACGACCGGCGACTCCGCACCATCCGATGGCGACGGCTCCGTTCCATTTGTCAGCTCAGTTCCGTTCGTCTGCTCTCCGTCGAGGGTCCTCTCGCCTCGGTCGGCAAGCCAGGGGAGTGCGGTTCCTTGCCCGCCGGAGATGTCGCTCACTGACCTGCCGCCTTCTCGGTTGCATTCGGGGAGACCAGCGCCGACCACCACGAGCGGCGACGGACTGGAGCCGCCACCGGCTCGGGATGGGTCAGCAGCCGGGCGACGCCATGCAGGTCGGTTGACATCTGCTCACGCGGGAACTTGATGATGATGGGCGTCCCCTCGTTCGCCGAGGCGATCGCCTTGGGGCCGTTCGAGACCACCGTGGCGCTGACCTTCATGCCGAGAGTCTTCGCGATATCCGCCACGGCGATGCCGTGGTTGGACCGATTGACGATCACCTTGACCATGTCCCCCAAACCGACCTCGCGGGCCAGGCCCAGAAACTGGGCCGCATTGCGGAGGGGGCCAACCTCGGGGGTCACCACGAGGAAGATCTCGCGCGATGCGGCGAGCATCGCCATGGTGCGGTCGTCGTAGCTCGGGTGGCAGTCGATGATCACCCAGCTGTGATGGGTGCGGGCCCAGCGCACGGCTGCGACGAGCAGATCGGTGCTGATTCGCTCGGACTCGCTTGGCTCCGTGCCCCAGGTGAGGACGCGGACCCCGCTTGCCTCATGGGTGGTGACGGTCGACTCGAATGCCTCGCTGGTCCATTCCTCCGGGGGCGAGTCCGCGAGGCCTGCGAGGCCGCCATGGTACGGAGCGTTCAGCACGGCGGTCACGTTGCCAACGCCGACATCGGCGTCCATAAGGCAGACGCTGTCGCCGGTCTGCTGGCGAATGGCAACGGCCATGTTCACCGCGATCATCGTCTTGCCGACGCCGCCCTTGGGCGCGAACAGGCTGACCACGGTCCCCTCGCCGATCGTCTCGATCTCCGAGCCATCGGCGGTGGTGGTGGGCAAGGCGCCCGGCACCTCGTGACCAGAGTGGATCAGCATCGCCTGGAGCCGATAGACGAGCGCCTCCGGCGGGAGCGGCTTGCGTGCGTACTCGTCCCGGCTGCCGGCGGGATTCGGGTCGACCGCCCAATCGGGGATGTCGGTCGAGAAGAGAATGATCGTCGGCACTCGCTGCGTGGAATGCAGGAAGGTGAAGAGCTCCTCGTCGCCGGGCTGGGCACGGTCGCAATCGATGACGGCGAGATCGATCTGGCCCTCGCCGGAGAGCCACCCAAGCGCCTCCTGACGATCGGCCGCAATCGCCTCGAATCCGGCGCCGGTCATCGCGTCCTCATAGGAGGAGCTCCACCCGTCCAGGGCGAGCAGGACGCTGGGTCGGTTCATGTGCAGTGCCTCAGGGTGTGGTGCGGTGACGAGTGGCACCACAATCCAGCGAAACGGTCATCTGAGGCAATGGGACCTCGGCGTCATCTGCGGCCGCCGAAGGTACGGGGAGAGCCGCTACGCCGACTCTTCGGCGCGCTCGGTTGAGCGGGGGCGAGGGCTCCGGCGGCGAGGCTCCGCGTCATCGGTCTCGGTGACCAGCATCGGCGGCTGACCGTGCTCGATCGTCTCGCCGGTGATCACCACCTTCTTCACGTCGGTCCGCTCGGGGATGTCGTACATGACCTCCAGGAGCGCCTCCTCGACGATGGTGCGCAGTGCTCGGGCGCCGGTCTTCCGATCGATCGCGAGGCGAGCGGTCGCCTCCAGCGCATCGGCCGTGAAGACGAGCTCGACCCGGTCGAGGGAGAGAAACTTGGCGAATTGGCGGGTGACCGAGTTCTTCGGCTCGGTGAGGACCTTGATTAGGTCCTCCTGGGACAGCGCAGTCAGGCCCACCACCACCGGCAGGCGGCCGACGAACTCGGGGATGAGCCCGTACTTGAGCAGGTCCTCCGGCATCAGCTGGTCCATCAGCCGGCGTCGCTCCTCCTTCGAGCGCTGCGCCTGCGAGCCGAAGCCGATCCCACGCTTGCCGACGCGCTCCTCCACGATCTTCTCCAGCCCCTCGAAGGCGCCGCCGCAGATGAAGAGGATGTTGGTCGTGTCGATCTGGATGAAGTCCTGGTGTGGGTGCTTGCGCCCGCCCTGGGGCGGGACGTTGGCGACGGTCCCCTCCAGGATCTTGAGGAGCGCCTGCTGGACGCCCTCGCCCGACACGTCGCGGGTGATCGACGGGTTGTCGGTCTTGCGGGCGATCTTGTCGATCTCGTCGATGTAGATGATCCCGCGCTGGGCGCGCTGCACGTCGAAGTCGGCGGCCTGAATCAGGCGCAGCAGGATGTTCTCGACGTCCTCCCCGACGTAGCCAGCCTCGGTCAGGCTCGTGGCATCGGCGATGCAGAAGGGGACGTCCAGGACCTTGGCCAGCGTCTGGGCCAGGAGGGTCTTCCCGCTGCCGGTGGGGCCGACCAGCAGGACGTTGCTCTTGCCGAGCTCCACCTCGTCGACGGTCTGCCCGGCGTTCACCCGCTTGTAGTGGTTGTAGACCGCCACGGAGAGGACCTTCTTGGCCTGCTCCTGGCTGATCACGTAGCTGTCGAGCTTCTCCTTGATCCGGCGCGGGGACGGGAGTGCCGCCGGAGTGGTCTTGGCGCGCGGCGCCTCGAGCATCTCCTCTTCGATGATCTCCTGGCAGAGGTTGATGCACTCGTCGCAGATGTAGACGCCCTGGCCCGCGATGAGCTTGCGCACCTGCTCCTGGCTCTTCCCGCAGAAGGAGCAGCGGTATGGCACCTTGGTCTTGCCGGTCATGGCTCCGAGCATAGCACGCGCTTCCGAGCGCGCCGGCTATAGACCGATGGTCCCCGCTAGCATCCCCCGGTGGCCCCTACTCCGGTCGTACAGGCTCCCCTCGATACGCGCATTGGGCGGCTGTGGGTCGCCGCCTCTGCCGTCGGCCTGGTTTCCATCATCCGTGGCGAGACTCCCGGTCCCGAAGCCGATGACCCTCACGGCTCGGATGCCGCTGATGTGGCGCCCTTCCTGGACGAGCTGCGCGCGTACTTCGAAGGACGCCGCCGCGAATTCGCCACGCCGCTGGATCTGGGAGATGCCGGTCCCTTCGACGCCGCCGTCTGGACGGCCGCCCGGCAGATCCCATATGGCGAGACCGTCTCCTACGGGGAGCTGGCGGCGATGGCCGGCTACCCGCGCGCTGCCCGCGCGGCCGGCAACGCGATGGCGCGCTGTCCGTTCTCGCCGGTGGTGCCGTGCCACCGCGTCATCCACGCGGACGGCTCGATCGGTGGCTGGGGCACCGAGACGTGGGTCAAGCGCTGGCTGCTGGACCACGAGCGCGTTGCAGGATCAGCGTCGTCCCGCGGGGCATTCTGACGGACGAGGGGGCATCAGCCGACGCGCTTCCGTCGTCTGTCGTGTGAGCACACAAGTGAGGCTTGTGTATCGGCGCATCAGCGGCGGTTCGTGCGGCGGGGCACAACTGACACTTGTGCCGGAGCGCATGAGGTGGGCCTTCCCCATGGTCTGAGGACCTATGCGTGCCGTTGCACAAGCCGCGCTTGTGCGGACGGCCTTCAGCCCTACTTCTTTGGCTTGGCGTCCGCTGCGGCCGCTTCCTTGGCGGTCGGCACCGTCCCGCCGGCGGCTTGGGTCATGCTGATCAGTGACTCGGTCGCGCCAACGAAGACCTCGTCGATCAGGCCGTAGGCCTTCGCCTCGTCGGCACCCATGTAGAAGTCGCGCTCCGAGTCGCTCTTCACCTTCGCAGCCGTCTGTCCGGTGTGCGCGGCCAGAATCCCGGTGAGTCGCTCGGTGAGATGCATCACCTCGCGCATCTGGATCTCGACGTCAGGGGTGTTGCCGCGGAAGCCAGCCGAGCCCTGGTGGATCATGATCCGGCTGTTGGGGAGCGCGAACCGCTTCCCCTTCGCCCCCGCCGCCAGGAGGACCGATGCCATGCTGGCCGCCTGGCCGATGCAGATGGTGCTGACCGGTGCCTTCAGGTACTGCATCGTGTCGTAGATGGCGAGCCCGCTTGTCACCACGCCGCCCGGCGAGTTGACGTACAGGCTGATGTCCTTGGTCGGATCCT
>JBDTYC010000004.1:0-24689 GCA_040005815.1 Chloroflexota bacterium | reverse complement strand
CACCTGGGCGGCGACGACTTCGACCAGCGCGTGATCGACTGGCTGTCGGAGGAGTTCAAGAAGGACCAGGGGGTGGATCTCTCCAAGGACCGGATCGCGCTCCAGCGCCTCAAGGAGGCCGCCGAGAAGGCGAAGATCGAGCTCTCGAGCACGTCCACCACCGAGATCAACCTGCCCTTCATCAGCGCCGATGCCTCCGGGCCGAAGCACCTGGTGATCACTCTCACCCGCGCCAAGCTGGATGACCTGGTCGCCGACCTGGTCAGCAAGACCTCCGGGCCGGTGAAGCAGGCGCTCGCCGACGCATCGCTGAAGCCCACCGACATCGACGAGGTGATCCTGGTAGGTGGCATGACCCGCATGCCGGCCGTCATCGAGGCGGTCAAGGAGATGTTCGCCGGCAAGGAGCCGCACAAGGGCGTGAACCCCGACGAGGTGGTCGCCGTGGGAGCCGCCATCCAGGCCGGTGTCCTGGGCGGGGAGGTCAAGGACGTCCTGCTCCTCGACGTGACCCCGCTCTCCCTCGGGATCGAGACCCTGGGCGGCGTGGCGACCAAGATGATCAACCGCAACACGACCATCCCGACGTCGCACACCCAGATCTTCTCGACCGCGTCGGACAGCCAGCCGTCGGTGGACATCGTCGTGCTCCAGGGCGAGCGCGAGATGGCCTCGGACAACAAGAAGCTGGCCACCTTCCGGCTGGATGGCATCCCGTCGGCTCCCCGGGGCGTCCCCCAGATCGAGGTCACCTTCGACATCGACGCCAACGGCATCCTGAACGTGGCGGCCAAGGACAAGGCCACCAACAAGGAGCAGAAGGTCACCATCACGGCCTCGTCGATGCTCGCCAAGGAGGACGTGGACAAGATGGTCCGCGACGCCGCCGAGCATGCCGAGGAGGACCGCAAGCGCCGCGCCGAAATCGAGTCGCGCAACGAGGCGGACGCCCTCACCTACCAGGCGGAGCGTCTGATCAAGGACATGGGCGACAAGCTGTCGGACGACGACCGCAAGGAGATCAACGACCGGATCGAGGCGGTCCGCGAGGCCCTCAAGGGGACCGATGCCGGCGTGGTGGACTCGACCAAGCAGCAGCTTGCCGAGGTCCTGCAGAAGATCGGTACGCGCGCTTACGAGGCGGCAGGAACCCCCGAGCCCGGTGGCGAGGATGGCTCCGGCGGGGAGAGCGGCGGTCCGGCAGAGGGAGCCGCCCCCGAGGAGGAGGGGGAGACGATCGAGGGCGAGTACAAGGAGGTCTGACGGACCTTCTCAGACCCGGGATAGGGCCGGGCGACCCTCCCTTTCGCCGCCTTTGCGACGGCTCGGAGACGGTCGCCCGTCGCTTTCACTCTTCGGGAAGCTCCATCAGCCGACAAAGATCAGCTTCAAGCCGGCGATGACGAGGACAACTGCGAGGGCGCGACGAAGCAGCAGGGTGCGGGCCCGGCGGTTGCCGAGCTCTGAGCCGATCACGGCGCCGATGACCACCGCGCCGATCCAGAGCGGCAGCGTGCTCGGCAGCGCGGCCAGCCGCGAGAAGTTGCCACCGAGGCCGGCGATCGAGTTGCCCAGGATGAAGGGCGCCGCCAGGCCGGAAGCAGCTCGCGTCTCGGCCCAGCCCGCGAAGAGGAGCACCGGGCTCAGGAAGATCCCGCCTCCGGTGCCCGTCAGACCCGACATGAGTCCAATGGCAGCCCCGATGCCAACCGCCGCAACAGCTGGCACCTTTGGCTGGGCGCCGCCCGTGTCCGTCGCCGCGGCCCGCCGGGCGGTCAGCGCCATCCCTGCTGCCGCCAGCAACAGCACCACGCCAACCAGCTTCTTGTAGAGGGCTGGCGCGACCGGGAGCGAGCCGCCCAGGAAGGCCAGCGGCACCGAGCCCAGCAGAAAGGGCAGGAGGGCTCGGCCGGAGATGTAACCGCCGCGCCAGAAGCGATACGTGACGAAGGTCGCGACCAAGATGTTGAGGGCGAGGGCAGTCGGGCGCGCCACATCCGGCGCGACCCCGGAGAGGGCCATGATCGCCAGGTAGGCCGATGCGCCGGCATGCCCGACCGACGCGTACAGGAGCGCCGCGACGAGGAAGAACGCGGCCAGAAGAAACGGATCGATCACCGGGGGGCATGGTAGTCAGGCGTCATTCGGCTCGCATCGGCGCTTCGTAGAATCGGCGCATGCCGTTCTGCAGGATGGAGGCCCCGCGATGATCAAGATCTGGAGCGAGACGCCGGTCGCACGGGTGAAGGAGCAGGTCGCGGACGTCGCGACCGTAGTGTGGGTCTGGTTCTGGGGAGGCATCGCGTGGCAGCTGTTCCAGCTCCTGGCGGGATTTGCGCAGGCGGGCAAGGCGATCCATTCCGGCGGCCAGTCGATGATCCAGGGTGGGCGCGATCTGGGGGAGTCGCTGTCGGGGATCCCTCTTGTCGGGGAGGGTGCCCGCGACGTCGTCCGGAATGCCTTTGCTGGGGCCGGGACGCCCCTGTCGCAGTTCGGCACGGATCTGGAGCGCTTCATTCTGATTGTCGCCACCCTGCTCGCCCTCCTCTTCGCGCTGGTGACGCTGGGGCCCTGGCTGGCGCGCTATCTCCCGTGGCGCTGGGAGCGGCTGCAACGGGTGCGAGCGGCCCACCGGGTGATCCGCACGGCGCCCAAGGCGACTCACCTGCAGGTCGAACGAGCCCTGGCGATGCGGGCCTTCTCGCGCCTGGACTACGCGACCCTCCTCGAGTACAGCCCCGATCCGCTGGGCGATTGGGCGAAGGGCCGCCATGATCGCCTGGCTCGTGCGGAGCTTGCCAGTGTCGGACTGCGGCCATAGAAAAAACCGCCCCGGCACGAGGCCGGAGCGGTCTTGATTGCTGCGAGTACAGGGGCGGCGGGTAGTCCGACCGCCCGTGTCGGGCAACTTTCGAACTGGACCTAGGCGACGACAGGGACGCCGCGGAAGAGGACCAGGTCACCGATGTGAGTGGTCACAAGCCGAACGCGGTCCGCGATGTTCTGCCGGACCCAGGTGGCGGCCATGTCAGCCGACTTCAGGGCCTGGTCGCGGGTCTCCCAGATGCTGATCGAGAGCACCTTGTGGTTGCCGGCGTCGACCAGTCCGTAGTTCACGAAGCCAGGCTCTTTGGCGAAGGTCGGGAGGATGCCGGTCTCGGCGATGTTGGTCAGCTCAGGAAACGTTCCGTTGGTCAGATCGTAGGTAGAGATACGTGTGTAACGCATGGTTGACTCCTCTGCCCCCATTACGGCTAAGTCGATACGAAACGGGTTCGCCAATGGCTCTCCGTCGCGCGACGGCCAATGAGTTCAGTCGGTTCGCAGCCTTGCAGCCGGGAACGCAGTATACAGCCTGTGATAGATTAGCGCCAGCCCGCTACATAGTCGTACAGGAGTGGACAGGTGCCAAGGATCGAATTCGAGGCCGATACGGAGGAGCAGCTGTTCGCGCTCGCCTGGAGATGGGTGATGGGCCCGCAGCACCACCGCGGCGATCCCGTGATGGACGAGGCGGACCAGGCGGAACTGCGTCGCAAGCAGCTGGGCGAAGTGCTCAACGCCATCCAGGGAGCCGACAGCCGTCGCCTGCTTCGCGAGGTCGCGGAATACTCAACCCGTGATGCCGCCCTCGTACTGGACGCGGCCCTGACCGCCAGCTACGGGAAGCAGACGGGCACCGCCTTCGCCGGGATCGTGGCTGGCCCGAACAAGGTCATGCGGCGCGTGGCGCATCGGGACCTGATCACCTGGGATGCCGATGCGCGCGGTTACCGAATGGATCCGGCCGATGCAGAGATCGTCCTCCAGCGCTGGCCTGCGCCCTAGCCCAGCTCGCTCGTGCAGTGCGGGCAGCGGGTGGCGGCGCTCGGGATGTCCGTGGCGCAGAAGGGGCAGGTCTTGAGTGGGGGCTCTCCATCGGGCTCGGGCTTCTTCAGGCGCGAGGTCATCGCGTTGATGGGCTTGACGATGAAGAAGAAGACTGCGGTGGCCACCAGCAAGAAGCTGATCAGCGCGTTCAGGAACAAGCCGACGTTGACGGTTGCCTTCCCGGCCTGGAAGGTGAGCGTGGCGAAGTCCGGGGTCCCGAAGAAGCCGAGCAGTGGGGTCAGGACGTCCTTCACCAGCGAAGTGATGACCGCTCCGAAGGCCGCGCCGATGATGACGCCAACCGCGAGGTCGACCACATTGCCCCGCAGGATGAAGTCGCGGAATTCCTTGATCATCCCTGCCCTCGCTCTGTTGTGAGGCCCTAGGTGGCGCGGAGTATAGGTCGGCTCATACAGGTCGGACCCCCGGAGCCGTTGATCCCCACCTCCAGTGCAGGATAGATATGGACCTCGCAGCCGGCGGCCTCGAGGGCAACCTGGGTGACCGGGTTCCCCTCGGCCATGATCAGGACGCCCGGCCGCACGGCGAGGACGTTGCAGCCGAGCGTTGGGTACTCCTCGTCGGGGACGGCGATCGTTCGGATGCCTGACTCCTGCAGCAATGCCCAGAGGCTGGCGGGGAGGAGTGGCGGGTAGACGATCGCGAGGTCGTCGGTCACGGGCGAGATGACCGACAAGAGGTGGACCAGCTCAGCCTCCCCCCGCCAATACGGAAGGTCGAAGATGCGGACATCACCGCCCACCAGGTCCGCCAGCTGCCGTGCGCCGGCGTCGTTCGTCCGCAGTGAGCGACCGATGCACAACAGGTCCGGCCGCAGCCAGAACGTATCGCCGCCTTCGACTGTCCCCGGTGCCTCGATACGCCCCAGGGTTGGAATCTGGGCAGCAGCGGTCCAGGCCTCGAGCAGGGCGGCTTCCCCTCGGCGGTTCGGCTTGCCCGGGCGCAACGGGATCGCCCCGCGGTCTGTCACGAGGAGGGGGTCGAAGGTGTAGACGAGGTCGGGATCATCGGTCTCGGCCTCGAGGACGTGGACTTCGACGCCCAGGTTTACGAGGAGGTCCGCATAGGTGTCGTGCTCCCACTGCGCCGTCGCCAGGTCGACCGGCATCAGGAAGCCGTGGGTCGGATCGTCGAACGCGGCGCCGAATGCAGCTCCGGGCCGGTGGACGAGCGCCTCCCTGAGGGGAGCGGTCATGCTCTGGGCGCCCCAGCGGCGGGCCGGCCCATCGGTCATGTGGGTCGAACCGAGACGGTCACCTGCTGCACGAGGTTGTTCCCCACGCCCTGCCGGTTCCAGGGCTGCTCCGTCGGTTGGGCGCTGCCGGAGGCATCGGTCGCTCGGCAGGCGAGCTGGTGGTCGCCCAGCGCCGCGTCCCATTCGTACGACCAGCCGCGCCAGGCAAAGTCGCCCGCCGGTGGGTCGAGCTGCGCATCGGCCCACGCTCTATCGACCCCGACCTCGACCCGCTCCACCGGAGCCTGCCCCGACCAGGCACGGCCGCGGAGGGTCACGCGCCCGGCGTCGACCACCCGGTTCCGGGTGAAGAAGTCAGGGATCCCAGGCGGGACCATGAGCGCGTGGACCCGGATGCGGGTCACCGGGTCGTCGAGCTGGCCTGGCTCGACCTCGTAGTGGTAGGCGGGAGTCTGCTGATAGCCGGTAAATGGCTCGGCCACGGCCTCGATGTCGGTGAGCCACTTCACGCTGGTCATGCCGTACCAGCCGGGCACGAGCAGTCGAAGGGGGAAGCCATGCTGCGGCTGGAGTGGCTGGCCGTTCATCTCGTACGCGAGCAGCACCTCGGGTCGCGTCGCGTCGGCGATGGTCAGGCTGCGCTGGTAGTCCTGTTCGATCTCCCCCTGGATCCCGCGATCGGCGCCGGTGAAGACAACCTCGACTGCGTCGGGGGCGACCCCTGCTGCTGCCAGCACGGGGCCGAGCGGTGTGCCGGTCCATTCCGCCGTGCTGACGGCCTCAAACAGCCAGGGCTGGCTCAGTGCCCTCGGTGTCATGCGGGCTCGTCCGTTGCCCGCGCATTCCATGGTCACGGGCATCGTCTGGCGGGGCATCGCGCGGATCTGGTCCAGCGTCAGCTCCACCGGCTCCTTCACCAGTCCGGCCAGCCGGAGTCGCCAGGTGGCGGGGTCGACCATCGGGATGTCCCAGTGGATGAGCAGGTAGTGGAGACCAGTGGGGGTCAGGTCGTAGCGGAGCGCCTCGAGCGGCATCCCGCGGTTGCGGGTCGCCAGCTGGAGCTCCTCGAACGTGAGGGGACCGTCGGTGGGTTCGCTGGTCGCCATGGCCGCGCCATGGTACGACCGCCGGCCTAGCTAGACTCGGACCGATGCGTCTTGCCACGTGGAACGTCAACTCGCTCAAGGCCCGCCTCGACCGGGTCCTTGCCTGGACCGAGGCGATCGGGCCGGACATCCTGTGCATGCAGGAGACGAAGCTCAAGGACGAGACGATGCCCGAGCTCGATTTCCGCGCCCTCGGCTACGAGATCGCGCACCACGGGCTGGGGCAGTGGAACGGGGTCGCGATCGCGTCGCGGGTCGGTATCAGCGACGTGCAGCCCGGCCTGCCAACCTCCGATGGCTGGACCGATGACGGCGGCCGCTTCCTGGCCGCCACGTGCGGCGGCGTTCGCGTCGCGAGTATCTATGTGCCCAACGGCCGAGTGGTTGGCTCCGAGTTCTACGAGCAGAAGCTCGTCTGGCTGGACCGCATCAACGAGTGGCTCACCACCAAGTGCAAGCCGTCTGAGCCGATCGCGATCTGCGGCGACTTCAACGTCGCCCCCACCGACGCCGATGTCTACGATCCCGCGGCGGTCCACGGCGCGACCCACGTTTCGCCGCCAGAGCGTGAGGCGGTGGGTCGGATGCGCGAGTGGGGGCTGGTCGACGTGGTGCGACGCTTCCACCCTGAGCCCGGCTTCTTCACCTGGTGGGACTACCGGGCGGGCAACTTCCACAAGAACCTGGGGATGCGGATCGACCACGTCTACGTGACCGAGCCGCTCGCCGCGCGGGCCGTCCGCGCCGAGCGCGACCGCGAAGCTCGCAAGCCGTCCACCTACCCGGGCATTCCATCCGACCACGCCCCGCTGATCGTCGACTTTGAGGAAAACTCATGACTGGATCCGTGCTCGAGGAGTACGTCGCGACGCTGGTCGACCCGCGCGGGGAGCCGGCGGTGCGGCAGCTCGATCGGGTCATCCGGGCAACGGAGCCTGAGCTCGGCACGGCGATCAGATACAAGATCCTCATGTACGGCCTCGCCGGCGACTTTCGCACCTGGGTGTGCGCCATCAACTCCGGCCGCCGGCAGGTCTCCGTCAACTTCCTCTATGGCGTGATGCTCGACGATCCGCGCAAGGTTCTGCGCGCCGGCAGCTCGGTGCTCATGTCATGGGACTTCGACCTCGACGCGGAGATCGAGGCCGCAGCCCTGGGTCCCTATGTTGCCGAGGCCGTGCGGCTCAACCCCGAGTACAGGTCGAACCGGCAAGCCGTCCAGGACGCCGCCTACGACGATGCCGAGAAGGCAGGGCGCCGCCCAAAACCACGCCCCTGACCCGTCGCCTCACAAGCCACGCTTGTGCATCGACGCAGATGACGCCTGTGATGTGCATTTCTACAAGCACCACTGGTGCCGCAACGCGCGTTGAGCCGATTTCGGCCCGATTCCGCGCCGATACGTGCTGATGTACTAGTCCTGCTTGTTAAGGCGGTCGAGGGCCGTGCCAAGGTCTCGCCCAAGCCGTGTCGCCGGCCACGTGATGGTGATGGCACCTATGAACGCGCAATACGCCTGGAGGGCCTTTGCCAGAGCTGGGACGAAGTGCGGCTCCTCCATCGGCCTGAAGCCATCCTCGAACCAGATGCCGGCAATCCGCAGGGTGCGTGATGCGCGTTCGAGTCGTGGCTCGATCCGCGCGACCAGCCGGTCGCCGAAGAGGAGCGGCAGCACGTAGTAGCCGTGGCGGCGCCTAGGGGCGGGGACGTAGACCTCCCAGATGTAGTCGAAGCCGAACAGGCCCTTGACCAGTCGGCGATCCCACATCAACGGATCGAGCGGAGCCACGAATGAGACCGATGGCCTCCGCCGGCCCGGCCGAGCGGCGGCCTCCAGCATCGGCAGCTCGTCGGCCAGGACGTGGCGGACCTCGCGGAATCCCTCGACCGCGGCGGGGATCAGCACACCCTCTTCCACGAGGGCGGCGGTGGTTTGGGCGCGGTCAGCGGCGAATCCGGTCCCCATGACGAGCTCGCCGGCGCCGCCGACGCCCATTAGCCCCACTCCGCGGTGCCGACTAAGAAGCCGATGCCGCCGCTGGTCGTCGTCGCTCGCGTGAGTGTCGAGCAACTTCGCGGGGACCAGCCGCTCGATCACGTCGTAGAAGCGCCGGTTCCCCTCCCGGCGAGAGATCCCCAGCTCGCCGACCACGAAGAGCGCTTCCATCACGGCACGGGCCGCAGTGGTGCTGGTCGAGGCGTCGCTGTCCCACCACCATTGGATCCGGTCTTTCACATCACGAAAGGAGGCGGTGGAGACGGGACCGCTCCTCCGGATGTGGTCCCGGATCCGATTCGCAAGGGCCTCGTGCTGCCCAAGGAACTCGCTGTAGTTGTTCGCGCCACGGGTCCAGGCAAGTCGGTAGAAGGGAAGCTCGTCCGCCGGCAGGATGTTGAGGCTCTTGTTGTAGAGCTCGATCAGCCGCCGGTCCCTTCCGTAGAGCCACCGCTCGCACCACTGGCGCCGGTAGCCGGCGACCCGGTTGTGGAGCACGAGATCGTGGTTGCGGGCGCCGGGCATCTCGAGGGGGTCGAACTGCAGGCTGCCGAGCCGATCCACCACGCGCAGGACCGATGCCGGCCTGGCCGGGAGCGACCTCGGCGGGTCGAGCAACTGGCGGCGGACCAGAAAGCGGCGAGCGTGGTCGGCCGAGATGCGAAGGTCGGGGAGCGGGGCGGGCATCGGGCGCGATGCTAGCAGCGGCTCGCCATATGCCCCTCCTACAATGCCGGCATGGCCATGGAGCATCAGCCGTCGGGTCCGCCGCAAGCCGGCGCGGGCGACGCGAACGCCGCTCGGGCGCTCCGGATCCAGATCCTGGCCACCGAGCATTGGAGCCTGCTGGCCACTCGCTCCCTCTCCTGGAACGAGGCCTTTGCGCGCGCCAGCATGTTCCTCAGCCTCCTGTCGGGCGCGGTTGTGGCCCTGGCGTTGGTGGCGCAGGCAACATCCTTCGGCGAAGGATTCGTGCTCTTTGCACTGATGCTCCTGCCGGTCGTCCTCTTCGTCGGCCTCGCGACTTATGTGAGGCTGCTCGAGATCAACAATGAGGACTTCGTGTGGGTCAAGGGCATGAATCGCCTTCGGGCGGCCTACCTTGAGGTCGATCCAACTCTCGCACGCCATTTCGTGACCGGTGTCTCTGAAGCGCCTGAGGCCATCTTCCAGACCTTCGGGGCGCAGCCCGGAATTCCCGGCGCCCTGCAGGCCGGCAATTTCCATGGGTTCGTGACGACGCCATCCACCATAGCCTTCGTTGATGCCATGCTCGCAGCGGCGTTGGCAGCGATTGTTGCAGTGCAGCTCGCCGATGCGATGGCGCCCGCCGCCTGGGTGGGCGTCGTGACCTTCTTCGTCGTCGGCCTGGCCCTTGCCTACTTCGGGTATCGCAACCAGGTGATGGCGCACATCGCCCATCCAGCTGAGCAGGAGGTCCTGCCGACCAATCAACAGGAGGGTTCTTCATGACCGATCAGGCCGCCCCGCCGGCATCGGAGGCGCTGCCGCCTGCCCCACCGCCCGGCAGCCACGAGTCAGGCTGGACGCCGCCGCCGCCGCCCCCAGCAAGCAATCGACCGGGACCGATGGCCGGCTGGCATTACGCGGGCTTCTGGGTCCGTTTCCTAGCGCTTCTCCTGGATGCGATTCTCCTGGGGATCGTCACGGCAGCGCTCGCCCCGGTGTGGGGGCCCCAGTTCACGCTCAGCGGGACCGGCACAGCTGGGGCGATGCAGGTCAACGCCCAGGCCAACGCGATCAGCACCCTGCTTGGCCTCGCCTATTTCGTGGGCATGTGGGCCTGGCGCGGACAGACGATCGGGATGATGCCCTTCAACATGCAGGTCGTTGGCGTCGCTGACGGCAAGAAGATCGACGTGTTCAGGGGCCTGCTCCGGTACGTGGGCTTCATCATCTCGATCATCCCGCTCTTCCTGGGACTGATCTGGGCTGCCTTCGACTCGCGCAAGCAGGGATGGCATGACAAGATCGCGAGCACGGTGGTGATCCGACCGAACTGACCCCGGCTTGGCTGGCACTCCGAACTTCAGAGTGCCAATCGGTATAATCCGCGCCCTATGGCGACCAAGCGCGACTACTACGAGGTGCTGGGCGTCGAGCGTGACGCCTCCGACGAGGAGATCAAGCGCTCGTATCGTCGCGCCGCCCAGCGCCACCACCCCGACATCGATGCCTCTGACGGCGCCGAGGCGCGCTTCAAAGAGCTGAACGAGGCCTATCGCATCCTGTCGGACCGGCAGCGCCGGACCGCCTATGACATGTTCGGCCACAGCGGGGTTGATGGTGCCAGCGCCGGTGGCTTCGAGGGTTTCGGCGGCGGCTTCGGGCCGTTCGGCGACATCTTCGACGCGTTTTTCGGCGGCTCACCAGCAGGCACACGCGGCCGTCGCCGGGTCGCGGCGGGCGCGGACCTGCGCTACGACCTCACGATCGAGTTCGGTGACGCCGTTTCCGGCGTCACGCGCGAGATCACGTTCCCGACGCTCGCCCGATGTTCGGTCTGCGAAGGCTCCGGTACCGAGCCCGGCAGCCAGCCCGAAAAATGCCCGGACTGCAACGGTACGGGCGAGAAGCGGCGGGTCAGCCAGACGATCCTGGGCCAGATGGTGAACATCAGCGCCTGCTCGCGATGTAACGGCGAGGGAAGCGTCATCTCGAAGCCATGTGCCACCTGCCAGGGCGAGGGGCGCGTCCGCGAGCAGCGCACCCTGCAGGTCGAGGTCCCGGCCGGGATCGATTCGGGGCAGCGGATCGCGATCGAGGGTCAGGGCGAGGATGGACCACGGGGTGGTCCGCCGGGCGACCTGTATGTGGCGGTCACCGTGCGGGAGCACGCGACGCTGCTGCGGCGGGGCACCGAGCTCTTCTACGAGCTGCCGGTCAGCTTCCCGCAGGCAGCCCTCGGAGCAACCGTCGAGATTCCCACAGTCGAAGGGACAGAGTCGATGGAGGTTCCCGCCGGCACGCAGAGTGGGACCGAGCTGCGCCTTCGAGGCCGCGGAGTCCCTCGCCTTCGGGGCGTCGGACGCGGCGACCTGCACGTGGTCGTCACTCTCGTCGTCCCACCCAGGCCGTCGAAGCGGGAGCGCGAGCTGCTGCGCGAGCTGGGCGAGATCGGTGGGCCACCGATCCTGCCCAAGGGCGGTCCGGGGCTGGTCGATCGGCTACGCGATCTCTTCAGCTAGGCCGGCCCGTGCGCTGGCTGGAGCTGACCGTCACCTGCGACAACGAGGCGATCGAGGCGGTCAGCGAGATCCTCGGGCGCGTTGGTGAGGGGTCAGCCATTCGCCCCACCAGGCTGATCCGTGATCCCGCGGACGAGCTGTCGGCCCGCGAGGATCCCTCTGCGCCGTACGAGATCACGGCGCACATTCCGGAGGACGAGGCGGCGCCTGCGGCAGTCGACGCCACCGAGCGGGCGTTGTGGCATCTCCAGGCATTCGGTCTACGCCCGGTCAGCGAGTTGCAGGTCCGGGCGGTCGACGACGCGGACTGGACCGATGCCTGGAAGGCCGGCTACGTCCCCCAGCGCATCGGCCGGGTCGTGATCGTGCCGTCCTGGCTGGACGAGCCGATTGGGCCTGACGAGGTGGCGCTGCATCTGGATCCGGGCATGGCGTTCGGCACCGGCCTCCACCCGACGACCCGCGGCTGCCTGACGCTCCTCCAGTCGATCTCGCCGATGCCCGCGGTCGTCCTCGATGTCGGCTCCGGCTCGGGGATCCTGGCGCTGGCCGCCCTTCGTCTCGGAGCCGAGCGCGCGGTCTGCTACGACACGGACCCGCTGGCCGTCGAGGCGACGGTTGCCAACTCCGCCGCGAATGGGCTGGCCGATCGCGTGACGGCGCTTGCGGGGTCGCTCCCGCCAACCCCGCCTCGCGAGCCGTACCAACTCGTCCTGGCCAACCTGGTCGCCTCCGTGCTGATCGATCTGGCGGCCCCACTCGCCGCGCACACCGCCCCCGGCGGAACGCTGCTCGCGAGCGGGGTCATCGAAGGCCGCGCCGACGAGGTCGTCGCGGCGCTCACCGATGCCGGATTCGCTCTCGAGGGCCGCCTGGACGATGGTGAGTGGGTCTCGTTGCAGCTCCGTCACAGCCCCGCTCGGTAGGCTGGACGTCATGCATCGATTCTTTGTCGAGCCCGCCGCGATGGCAGGTGAGCGATTTCCCATCCCGACGGCCGTAGCCCACCAGGTCACACGCGTCCTTCGACTTCGCGATGGCGACGAGATGACGCTCCTGGATGGGATGGGCCAAGAGGCGCGATGCCGGATCGAGGGCAGTAGCTGCGTCGTGATCGGGCGGGGCGAGGCCGGTGGCGAACCCAACCACAAACTCTCGGTCTGGCAGGCGCTCCTCAAGGGCGACCACCTCGAGCCGATCATCCGTCACGGCACCGAGCTGGGAATCGCACGGTTCAGGCTGTTCGTCAGCGAGCGGTGTGTCGTGCGTGAACTGTCGCCCCGCAAGCTCGAGCGGCTACAGGCCGTGGCGAGGGAAGCGGCAGAGCAGTCGGAGCGGGGGATCGTGCCGCCGGTCGACGCCCCGGTCTCATATTTGGCAGCTCTCAAGGCGGCGGCGCCCGGATCGGTTCTGCTGTTCGAGCGCACCAGGGGGAAGCGGCTGACCCAGCTGGAGCCGCCGCCAGCCGTCTTCATCGGTCCGGAAGGAGGCTTCAGCCCGGGGGAGATCGAGGGCGCGGGATGGGTAGGGGTGCCGGTGGCCGGACTGGGGCCACGGATCCTGCGCTCGGAGACGGTGGCCGTCGCGGTGGCGGCAGCCATCTTGTCGCGCACCGGCGACTTCGCCTAGGCTCCGCGCATGGCCGATCGCGACCCCACCTACCAGGCCGACTGCCTCTTCTGCCGGATCGTCGCCGACGAGATCCCATCCGACCGTGTTTTCGAGGACGAGTCGGTCATCGTCTTCCGCGACATCAATCCGAAGGCGCCGACGCATCTGCTCGCCATTCCGCGCCGGCACCTCGACTCGGTCGCAGACCTGAAGGAGGCAGACCGCGACCTCCTGGGCGCGCTCTTCAGTGCGATGCGCCATGTCGCCGAAGGAGCCGGCCTGCAGGGATACCGGATCCTCTCCAACGTTGGAGCAGAGTCAGGTCAGAGCGTGTTCCACCTCCACTTCCACCTGCTGGGCGGCCGCCGGATGACCTGGCCACCGGGATAGAAGGCGCGCATTCCGCAGGTTGCGATGCGCGACAATGCGACCCCTCAAAAGACCCGAAGGAGACACCTGCCGGTGCGAATCTTTGTCTTCCTGCACATCGCGACCATGTTCATCGCCGTAACCGCGACCATCGGTCCGACGCTGTTGCTGCGCCGCATCGGGAAGTCGGGTGACGTTCCGACGATCCGACGCAGCTTCGCCATGGCGGGGCCCATCATCAAGATCGCCCCGGCCCTCTACGGGCTGGGCGCAGCGCTCGGCATCGTGGCCATCTTCACCAACGGCTTCGATCCCTTCCAGCCATTCCTGCTGATCGCATATGGGCTGTTCGTGCTGGCCACCCTCGTCGGCGTCCGCTTCAACGCGCCGTGGTTCCAGCAGGTGGCAGAGACGGCCGCCGCCAGTCCGGATGCAGCTCCGTCGGCTGAGCTGGCCGCCGCGCTCGACACCCGCGTGGCGCGATTCCTCGACTGGTTCGATCCGCTGATCATCCTGCTGTTCATCTTCGACATGGTCGTGAAGCCGTTCGGCTGATCGGCTAGATGCTTCGGGTCCTTCGCCAGCGGGACTACGCGCTGCTGTGGTTCGGCGGCCTCATTTCGATGCTCGGCGACTTCGTCCTCTTCGTGGGGCTGCCCTACGAGATCTATCGGCTGACGGGCTCGACCATCGCCACCGCGGGCATGCTGCTGGCATTCCTGGTCCCGAACATCCTGCTCGGGTCGGTGGCCGGGGTGTACGTGGACCGATGGGATCGGCGCCGCCTGATGATCTCCGTCAACCTGCTCCAGGCCGTCAGCCTGCTTGGCCTGCTCCTGGTCGACGGGCTCGGCCTGTGGGTGATCTACGCCGTGTTGTTCCTTGAGAGCAGCATCTCGCAGCTCTTCAACCCGGCCCAGGTAGCGCTGATGCCGTCGCTGCTGGCCGGCGGCGAGGACGAGCTGCTGACGGCCAACTCGCTGTCGGGGGTGGGGCGCCACCTGGCGCGCCTGATCGGCCCGGCGATCGGCGGCGTGATCGTCGCGGCGGGGGGATTGGCCGCCGTCGCGGTGGTGGACTCAGCATCGTTCGTGGCCTCGGCCGGCATGTTGGCCCTGATTCGCGCGCGGCCGCCTGCGCCACGCCCGACCGACTCGCTGGAGCAGGCAGCCCTGTCCGCCTGGGGTCGCCTCGCCCACGAATGGCGCGAGGGTTTGCGGATCGTCTGGCACCAACCCGTTCTCCGAGCGCTGCTCGTCTTCTTTGCGATCACCGCGGTCGGTGAGGGCCTGACCGGGACGCTGTTCGTGCCGTGGGTCGTGAATGCGCTGCACTCCGACAGCACGGGCTACGGCTGGGTTCTCTCGACCCAGGCGATCGGCGGGCTGGCCGGGGCGATCGTGGTCGCCCGCATGGGGGCCCGGCTCCGACCGCTGCCGCTCCTGATCGGCAGCGCACTCGTCTTCGGCGCGATCGACCTTCTCCTCTTCACTTACCCGCTCATCTATCCGCACATCGCGCCGGCCCTGATCATGCTAGTGATCGTCGGGGTGCCCGGAGCGGCGATGGGGGCGGCCCAGACAACGCTTCAGCAGTCGCAGACCGAGGATTGGCACCGCGGACGGGTGGTGGGGGCGATCGGCGCCGTGGCGGGAGTGGGCGCCCTGATCGGCGCCGTGAGCGCTGGCATCCTGGGCGAGTTCATCCCTGCAGTGCTGCTCCTGATCGTCCAGGGGAGCGGCTATCTGATCGGCGGGACGGTCGTGGCGCTCATGGTCGGTCGACGCCGGGTCGCGGCCGATGCAGAGGGAAGCGTCGGTGTAGGCTCCGGCGGTGACGGAACGTAGGACGAGGATGCGCGACCGATGCTGCTGAGGATCTTCCTGTTCGGGTCCGCCATCGGCGGCGTTCTCGTGGCCGCCCTGGTCTGGGCCGTGATCACCGGCCAGTACGAGGCGGCTCAGCCGTCCCCCTCAGCCAGCGCTGTTGCGAGTGGCGAACCGGCCGCGTCGTCGAGTCCCGCCGCGAGCGTCGCAGAAACCGCATCCGAGAGCGTATCGGCTGAGGCATCGCCGAGCGTAGGCCCCAGTGGCGCCGTCACGATGGTCGAGATCCTTAACTCGGTCTTCGGTCCCGACCTCACCGTTGCGGTCGGCACGACGGTGATGTGGATGAACGGCGACAGCTACCCCCACACGACGACGCAGGGATCCGATGGGGTGAAGGCGTCTGACGCGCTCTTCGACCTGAAGCTGCCCGGCGGAGCCTCCGCCAGCTACACGTTCACCGAGGCGGGCACCTACCAGGTCACCTGCACGCTCCACCCGAACATGAACATGACCATCACCGTGCAGTAGATGGAGGTCAAGAACCTCGACATCTACGGACACGACCCGATTCCCTGGTCGCGCGCTTTCGACCAGCTCGTGGCGACGGGGATAACCGATACCGCGGATGCGCCGCAGACCTGGTGGCTCAGCACGACCGGGCCCGATGCGCAGCCACACACCACCGGTGTTGGCGCTTGGTGGGCAGATGACCGGTTCTATTTCACGAGCGGTGCGCGAACGCGGAAGAGCCGGAACCTTGCAACGAACCCAAAGTGCGCGATCGCCGTCGTCCTCGGTGACCTGGACCTGGTGGTCGAGGGGACCGTTGCCAGGGTGACCGATGAGGCGACGCTTGAACGCGTCGCTGCACGTGCGCGTGAAGGAGGCTGGCCCGCAACCGTCAAGGATGGCGCGTTAACCGCTGAATACAGCGCTCCGAGCGCCGGGCCGCCCCCCTGGGAGCTATACGAGGTCGTCCCGAAGACCGCGTTCGGCGTTGCCACCGCGGAGCCCTTTGGCGCAACTCGCTGGCGGTTCTGAATGCGCCAGTCAGCCCACGCTGCCCCGCTGTGAACCCGACCGCGGTCCCTGACTCGACGCCCGCTGAACGCCCAGCGCTCCGGATCTTTCTTCGGCATGGGGTCGTGTGGGTGTTGGGCTGGGCAGGAACGCCTGGCTCTTCCCGCTTGACCTCATGTTCCGCCTCGTCGGAATCAGGTACGGCTGGCTGAAGGGCCTGTTCGATGTCGTTCCGGCGCGGGTCCTGGCCGTAACCGGGCGTCTGCGGGCCGAACGGGCAGTGTGGCGGGCGATTCGGCGCGTGCCGGCCTATCGGGCGTATCTGCAATCGCTGAAGATCGACCCTGATCGCATGCCACCGGCCGGGATCCTCGATGCCCTGCCGGAGACCGACAAGCACAGCTACATCGACACGTATCCGCTTGCGGAGCGGTGCCTCGACGGGCAGATTCGGTTCAAGGGGGTGACGATCGATGAATCGAGCGGTTCGTCGGGCGCGCCCTACAACTGGATCCGCGGACAACACGAGCGCTCGGTGGCGCACCGCAACATCGCCTTCTTCGCGCGGTACGCTTTCGGCGAGGGCGACCTGATTACCCTCAATGCGTTCTCGATGGGTGCGTGGGCGACGGGCTTCAATATGTCGCTTGGGCTGACGCGCCACGGCCTCGTGAAGTCCATCGGTCCCGACATCGGCAAGATCCTCTCCACGCTCCAGTTCCTTGGTCCGGGCTTCCGATACCTCATCTGCGGCTACCCGCCCTTCATCAAGCATCTCCTCGATGAGGGCGAACGTCAGGGATTCGAGTGGGACAAGTACCGGCTCTGTGCCCTCGTGGGCGGAGAGGGGATGGCAGAGGAGCTCCGGGACCGGCTGCTTGAGCGATTCGAGGTCGTTTATTCCGGATATGGAGCCACTGACCTCGAGATTGGAATGGCGGGTGAGTCGCCGGTGAGCGTGGCTCTCCGTCGACTGGCACGAGCGCGGCCTGACATTCGCAAGTCCCTCTTCGGCCATGATCGCCGGTTGCCGATGATCTTCCAGTACAACCCTTTGATTCACTACCTGGAGATGAACAGTGATGGGGAGGTGCTCTGCACCGTCAGTCGGCTCGACCTGCTGTCACCTCGGATCCGTTATAACGTCCACGACGCCGGCGGCCTGCTCGAGTTCGCGGCGGTGCGCCAGGTCCTCTCTGACGCGGGACTGGACATCCGCCAGCTGGGTGCTGCTCCCGAAGTCGGTGGCCCGCACGGTCCACTTCCATGGTCTGATCCGCTGCCGCTTCCCTTCGTGTATGTCTACGGAAGGCGCGATGCAACGATCAGCGTGATGGGCGCCAACATCTACCCGGAGGATCTCGAAACGATCATCTACGGCGATCCCGAGCTGGCCCGCCGCCTCCAGTCCTTCCTGCTGATGCTCCTTGACGACGAGGCGGGGACCCCGCGCCCGGGCATCGCCCTCGAGCTCATCGGGGGAGCAGCGGCCGGCGAGGACTGGAAGGCTGATGCCACCGCGCGCCTGCGTGACGGGCTGCGCAGCTTCAACCTCAGACTACCGCGAGGCATTCAACGAGTACCCCCAGGCGATGGAGCCGATCGTGACCGTCCATCCGCTCGGCACCGGTCCCTTCGCTGAGGACGCGTCGCGCATCAAGCCTCGGCGCATCGTGGCGGCCCGGCCGACACCGGGAGCCTAGGCTCGCTCGCCAATTTCCCGGGCTTGATTGACCCTCTTCACGCTCACTGATAGACTCCGCAGGCTTTCGCGCGGGATACGCGTGAGTTCAAAGCGGAGAGGAGGCGAGACGTTTGGCAGAGGTCCGCGTGGGCGAGAACGAGTCGTTCGAGAGTGCGCTGCGCCGATTCAACAAGAAGATCCAGCAATCGGGGATCCTGGCCGAGGCGCGACGCCGCGAGCACTACGAGAAGCCCAGCGTGAAGCGGAAGCGCAAGGAAGCCAAGAAGCGCAAGGTAACCCGCGAATAACCGCCAGACGCTCCCTCAACCAGCGGGCCCCGGTCCACACGTTTGACAGACCGATGCCGCCCGCGATCATTCGCCGATGAACCTCCAGCAACGGATCGAGTCTGCCATGCGCGACTCGATGCGCGCCCGCGACGAGCGGCGCACCCAGACGCTCCGGATGGCGATGTCGGCCGCCCACAACCGCGAGATCGAGCTGGGCAAAGCGCTGACCGATGAGGACTACATCGAGATTCTCGGCAGGCAGCTCAAGCAGCGTCGCGAGAGCATCGAGGCCTTCCGTTCGGGCGGGCGCGAGGCGATGGCCGACAACGAGGAGGCCGAGGCCGCCATCTTGGCCGAGTTCCTGCCGGAGCCACTCTCTGTCGGCGAGCTGGAAGGGCTGGTTCGCGCCGCCATCGCCGAGACCGGTGCCGCGTCGCCTGCCGACCTGGGCAAGGTGATGGGCAAGGTCGTGCCCCAGACCAAGGGTCGAGCCGACGGCAAGGCCGTCTCCGACCTGGTACGGAGCCTGTTGGGCAGCTAGCGCGATGTTCATTCCACGCACGCTGGCGGGCACTGAATCGTCCGGACGAGGGGCATGGGCACGCGCAGCGATCGTCGGCGGCTTCCTGGCGCTGGCCCTCTTCGCGGTCCTGAGTGTCAACATCGGCACCGGGCAGATCAACCTGGCCGTCGGCGACGTGGCCACGGCCGACATCACCGCCCCGCTGACGGTCGGCTACTTCAGCGACTCGTTGACCGAGGCCGCGCGGACCGCGGCAGCCGATGCGGTCAATCCCGTCTATGAGCCGATCGCGCCGCTGGCCGACATCCGCGACCGCCAGCTCCGCGTCTACGACAACCTCGCTCGCTCGGTGCGCACCGTCCTGATCCAGCGCGACGCCGGCACGATCGAGCCTGACG
Organism: Chloroflexota bacterium; assembly: GCA_040005815.1. Classification (GTDB taxonomy): domain Bacteria; phylum Chloroflexota; class Limnocylindria; order QHBO01; family QHBO01; genus CF-167. The sequence goes on along the minus strand of JBDTYC010000004.1, from coordinate 5,568 downwards.
CGGTGCTCGTCCGCCTCTCGTCGGCGGTCCCCGCCTTTACAGATGACCAGATTGCCCTGCTCGCGGCCATCCCGATCGACACCTGGACCCGCATCACCGATGCCGGTCGCGCCGTGCTCGAGTCCACCCTCTCGGGAGAGGTGCGGGACGACATGCTGGCCGACGCCCGGCAGCAGGTGCGGACCAACATCACCAACGACCTGTCGCAACCGCAGCGCGAGATGGCCGGCGACCTGGCCTCCGCCCAGGTGGCCCCGAACACACAGCAGTCCGCCCCCAAGACGGCAAGCGCCCGGGCGGCGGCGCGCAACGCGGTCGTCGATATTGCCGTCGACATTCGTGAGGGTGAGATCGTCGTTCGGGAGGGCGACCCGATCACACCGCTCATCGTCGAGAAGCTCGAGCGGATGGGGCTGACGCAACCAAGACTGGAGGCCACCACGCTCGCCGGCCACGCGCTGGTGGCGGTCCTGCTCGCTTCCCTGCTGGTGGCCTTTCTGTGGCGCTTCGAGCCGACGATCTGGTTCCGAAACCGCTCACTCCTGCTCTTCATGCTCGCCCTGCTAGGGACCGCCGTCGCGCTGCGCATCTCGGCCGACCGAACCCTATGGGCGTATGTCGTTCCGGCGGGAGCCACGGTCCTGCTGACCGCGATCCTGCTCGACGGCGCCGCGGGGGCGGCGATGGCGCTTGCCCTGGCGACGCTGGCGGGGGTGATGAACCAGGATGCCTTCGGGCCGGCCGTCTACACCCTTGCCGGTGGCCTGGCCGCAGTGATCACCATCGTGCGGGCCGAGCGTCTGAACGTCTTCGTGCGGGCGGGCGTCGCCATCGGCCTCTCCAATGTGCTCGTTCTGACCGGCTTCAACCTGATCGAGCAGCGCGACCTCGCGGCGATCCTCCAGGGCCTGGCGGCAGGCACGGTCAACGCCGCGCTGGCGGTCTTCTTGGCTGTCGGCTCGTTCGCGGTGCTCGGCAACCTGTTCGGGATCATGACCGTCTTCCAGCTGCTCGAGCTGGCAAACCCCTCGTCGCGCCTGCTCCGGAGGCTGCTGATGGAGACTCCTGGCACGTACCACCACAGCGTGATGGTCGGCAACCTCGCCGAGCGCGCGGCCGAGACAATCGGCGCGGACCCGCTCCTCGCCCGCGTGGCGGCCTACTACCACGACATCGGCAAGATGAAGAACCCGCTGGCCTTTATCGAGAACCAGGCCGGGGCGCACAACATCCACGACGACCTGACCCCCGAGTCGAGCGCCCGGATCATCGCCGGGCACGTGCGGGACGGGATCGACCTGGGGTACGAGTTCGGTCTGCCGGTGCAGATCATCGGCTTCATCCCGCAGCACCACGGCACGAGCGTGATGAGCTACTTCTACGGCAAGGCGCTGCGCGAGCTGGGGGGTGACGAGGAAGTCGCAGAGCGCGACCGATACCGCTACCCCGGCCCGAAGCCGCAGAGCCGCGAGGCGGCGATCCTCATGCTGTCCGATGGAGTGGAGGCATCGGTCCGGTCGCTGGACGAGAAGGACGAGGTTTCGATCCGCGGCATGGTCAACCGGATCGTGGACGCGCGGGTCGAGGACGGGCAGCTGGACGAGGCCGAGCTGACGCTCCGCAACCTCGCCCAGATCAAGGAGGCCTTCGTCCAACAGCTGCTGGGCATGTACCACACCCGGATCCAGTATCCGGACAATGTCGTCCCGCTCGAACAACAGCGCAAGGCTTGAGCCGCGCGGCGGGTGCGCCTAGGATGGCGCCATGGGCTGCGAGGTCACCTTCCACCATCGAATCAGCCAGGATCGGCTGACCGCCGCGATGGAACCCCAGACCTCCGAGGCATTCCACACGCTGCTCGAGTCGGCGCTCGCCGAGACATGTGAAGCCGCGCTCGGCGCGCAGGACGTGGAGATCGAGCTGACGCTGTGCGGCGACGAGGAGATGACCCGCCTCAACTTCGACCACATGGGCGAGCGCGGCCCTACCGACGTCCTCGCCTTCCCCCTCCACGAATGGTCGGTCGACATAGGCCATTCCCACCTGGCCGATGAAGATGCCGGCATGCCGCCGGGTGCCCTCCTGCTCGGGGATGTCGTGATCGACGTCGACCAGGCGGTTCGTCAGGCGGTCGACGGCGGCTGGAGCCCTGCACAGGAGATTGCCCTGCTCGCCGTCCACGGCGCCCTCCATCTCGTTGGCCATGACCATGTCGAGACCGAGGACGAGGCTGCCATGCGCGCCATTGAGCGGAAGGTCCTGGAGAAGCTGCACAAGCGCCACGCCGACGTTGGCTGGCAGCCCGGCTCGCTCTTCGATCGTCCCACGAGCACTGTCTCGGCCCGCGCCTAGGTCATCCGGTCGGCGGCCAGCTCCGCGGGGATGGGGCCGCCGCGCAGCATTGCCTCGACCACGACGGCGGCTGATGCCGGACCGGTCGAGATGCCCCAGGGACCGTGCCCGGCGCACACGAACAGGCCCTCCACACCCCCGACTGGACCGATGAACGGGCGGCCGTCGGCCGATTGGGGCCTCGCGCAGATGCGCACCTCGCGCACTGGCGCGCTGGCGATCGCCGGCAGGTAGGCGCTGCCTCGCTCGAGCAGGAGCCGCGCGATGCGCTGCCCATCCGGCTCAGATGGCAGGAAGGTGGACCCCAGGGTCGAGATGCCTGCTGCCGCAGCCACCGTGAACATGGTGTGGGGATCGGCTTCCGGCTCGCCCGCCGCTGCGCGAGCCGCCGCCACGAGGGGCCGGTTGACCGCGTCGACCTCGTCCTCCTCGATGACGTGATGCGGCGCCGCGTCGCCCAGGTCGAGCTGCACGGTGACACCCCACGTGCGCTTTATCGGCTCCCAGGCGCCGGTGACGTCCACAAGCGGCGGTGACCATGGGCCGGCAGCGATGAGCACGGCCCCAGCCGCGTGGCGTGTGCCGTCCGCCAGGGTGACGCCCCTGAGCGTGCCGTCCTCGATCCACGGCTGCGCGGCGGACCCGAGTTGAACCTGCGCTCCTCGCCCCGCTGCAAGTCGGGCGAACGCTGAGGTCGCCGATGCCGGCGGGATCGGATAGCCGGTGTCCATCCGGCAGGCGGCGAAGCCGAGCGCGAGCGAGGGCTCGGCTGCAGCCACCGCATCGGCATCGACGAACTCCACCCGCAGGTCCGGAACAGCCGCTTCCAGGTGCGCGACCTGCCGACGAGACGCATCGGGGTCCCGGTTCAGCAGCAGGACACCGCGGGGTTGGGCGGGCATCCCGAACGTCTCGTCCATCGTAGCCAGCGCGTGGTACGCCTCGAGGCTGGCGCGGTACAGCGTGGCCAGCACCGCGTCGAATGGGTGCTGGATCGAGCCTAGATTGCGGCCGGATGCGCCCGCTCCGATGGTGGTGGTCTCGAACAGGACGACCCGCGTACCCTGTTCGGCGAGGAGGGCGGCCGCGGAGCAGCCGATGATCCCGCCGCCGATGACGGCGACGTCAGGCGCGGACATTGAACAGTGGGTGCCAGTTTTCGGGAACCGGACTGATCGATACCGATCCATCTGGGAAGATCCCACAGGCTTGGCGAATTGGAAGGGGAGCTGTCGTATTCGGACCAATAGGTCCTCGCCACGGGACTCGCTCACTGGTCACCCACCAGCGTCCTGTGGTTCCTGAGTAACGCGAGAGACCGAGTGCGCCGGCGTTCGCCACTCCGATGTACGCGAAATGCGTGCCTGGCGGAAAGCTGCACCGACCATCCGTGGGGGTCGTGGGGAGCGACGAGCACGCCGGCAGCAGTAAGGTGACGGCGAGCAACCAACGCTTCACGGTCAGCCGATTGTGCCACCATCGGCTCCGCATGAAGGTCATCTGCGGCCTGGGCAATCCGGGCGAGCGCTACCTGCTCACGCGCCACAACGTCGGCTTCCGGGTCGTGGACCTGCTCGCCGATCGGTGGGGCCTGACCGGCGCTGGCCGGGTCCGCGAAGGAGCCGCCGTCCTGGAGGCGACGCTGCCCGAGCCGATCGGCCGGGTGCTCCTGGTCAAGCCACAGCGCTTCATGAACCTCTCCGGCTCGGCCCTCAGGGCCGTCATGCGCCAGACCGATGCTGATCCGGCAACCGATCTGCTCGTCATCGCCGACGAAGCGGATCTGCCGCTCGGCAAGGTCCGGCTCCGTCGCTCCGGGTCAGCGGGTGGCCACAACGGTCTCCGCGACATCATTGCCGCTCTGGGGTCCAATGAGTTCAACCGACTGCGCATCGGAATCGGTCGCGGCGCTGAGCTCGTCGACCACGTGCTCGCGACCTTCAAGCCCGGCGAGAAGACCCTCGCCGCGGAAGCGATCATGACCGGAGCCGATGCCACCGAGCGCTGGCTGCGCGACGGGATCGAAGCGGCGATGAGCGAGTTCAACGGCCTCGACCTGTCCGAAGACCCGGAGTGACCGCTCCGACCCGCAGCGGAGCCGACCGCCGCATCGCCGTCCTCTCCGCCGAGCTGGCCGCTCACCTCCCGGACTCCACTGCAGCCGCGCTCCGTGTCCCGGCGGCGGCTCGAGCGGCGCACTTGGCCGCGCGTCGGGGACAGCTGGCGGATCTCACGCCACTTGTGGCGGTTGTCCGCAACGACGAGGAGGCGCATCGTCTCGCCGACGACCTATCGGCGTGGCTGCCGGCCGGCATGGTGCGCGTCCTCTCAGAGCGGGCCGCGTTACCCCTCGAGCGATCACTGCCCGAGCATGACGAATCGGGCGACCGGCTCGAGGTCCTCGACCTGCTGGCAGGGCGGCATCACCACTTCGTGGTCGTCGCGACGCTGCTGGCGCTCGTTCAACGGACGCTCTCGCCCGCCCAGCTGGCGGCGGCGCGCGTATCGCTGCGGGTCGGCGAGCGGATCGACCAGCGAGGGCTCCTGACCGCGCTGGTGTCCGGCGGGTACGAGGCAACTGTCGAGGTCAGCGGAGTGGGGGAGTTCGCCAACCGCGGCGGGATCATCGATCTCTGGCCGCCAGGCCTTGCCGATCCGCTCCGCCTCGAGCTCTTCGGCGACGAGGTCGAGTCGATGCGCGCATTCGACCCCATGACCCAGGGCAGCCGGCGCCGCGTCGAGCGCGCGGTACTCCTGCCGGCGAGCGAGTTTCTGCCGCCGGGCGGCTGGCAGGGCCTGGGTGAGGCAGCGCCGAGCCTCCCGTCCGAGGCGCTGCAGGCTGACCTCGCCCGACTCGAGCAGGGCGACCTGGCCGAGGCGGCCGAGACCTGGGCCGCCCTCCTCACTGCTGGTCCAGCGGTGGAGCACGTCGCGGACGCCCACCTCGTCCTGACGGATCCTTCGGAGCTGCGCGCCATTGCCGCGGACCTCGACCTGCAGGCCGCGGAACGCCTGGCCGGCCTCGTGGCAGCTGGTGAGCTGCCGGATGAATGGCCGCTGCCATACCAGGCTGCAGCGGCCCTCGCCGCGCTGGAGCAGCGCGCTGCCGAGGTCCTCGACGAGGCCGGCATCAACGGCGTGTATGGGACGCCACCCTCGCTGCCGGGCCGCGCCGACCGCATCGGTCCATGGCTTGCGGAGCTCGCTGCAGGAAAG
>JBDTYC010000003.1:0-31656 GCA_040005815.1 Chloroflexota bacterium | reverse complement strand
ACCGGGGCCGATATCCTCGCCATGCAGGCGCTCGCTCGCGACGTCCCGATCGCCAGCCACGTGATGGCCTACGCGGTCCGCATCCTGCGCGCCACCCATCCCGACAGCGAGTCCCCGCCCGACCTCGTACGCCGATACGTGCGCTACGGCGGTTCGCCCCGGGGGGCGCAGGCGATGGTGCTGGGGGCGAAGATCCATGCCCTGCTGGACGGCCGCTTCAACGTCGCCTTCAGCGACGTGCAGGCCGTCGCGGCGCCCGCGCTCCGGCATCGGATCATCCTCAATTTCGAGGGCGAGGCCGAGGGGATCAACAGCGACAGCGTGGTCCGCGCCATCATCGCCGAGACGCCCACCGAATCGGTCGCGTAGCCCTTCATGACGCCGCCGGTCGCGCACGCCGCGGAGGCCGGTGCAGGCGCCGATCTTCTCTTCGACGAGGCCTTCCTGCGTCGCCTCGAGCAGCTCGAGCTCGCCTCGCGACGCCTCACCGCCGGGCGCATGAAGGGCGAGCGGCGCTCCGTGCGACGGGGCCAGAGCGTGGAGTTCGCCGACTACCGCAACTACAGCGCCGGTGACGACCTGCGCCAGCTCGACTGGAATGTGTACGCCCGCCTCGAGCGGCTCTTCATCAAGCTCTTCGTCGAGGAGGAGGACGTCACCGTCCACGTTCTGGTCGACGCCAGTCGCAGCATGGACTTCGGTCAGCCGAACAAGCTGACGTTCGCCCGACGCGCGGCTGGGGCACTTGCCTACCTGGGGCTGGCGCACCTCGACCGCGTCAGTGTCGCCTTCCTGGGCGAGGGACGGGCGCTGAGCCTGCGGCCATTGCGCGGCAAGGCGCGCGTCTTCGAGGTCTTCAAGTTCCTCTCCGAGCCGCGGCCGGAACGGCTCACGGGGCTGGCGGCGGCGGCCCGGGACTACGCCAGCAGGATCCGTGGCCGTGGCCCGCTCATCCTCGTCAGCGACCTGTTCGACCCCGGCTACCTCGACGCGCTGCGTGACCTGGCCGGTACCCGGTGCCAGCTCTCTGTGCTCCATGTGCTGGCGCCGGAGGAGCTCGACCCCGACGTCCCGCCGGACGCGCGACTGGTCGACAACGAGACGGGGCATGGGATCGAGGTGACCGGGGACGACGACCTCGTTGATCGCTACCGGGCGCGGCTCGCCGAGTGGCAGGAGGAGCTCGCGACCTTCTGTGCGCGCCGAGGCGGCGCGTACGTCAGCGTCGCCTCGGACCTCGACCTGGCCGACCTCCTCTTCGACGTGATGCGCCGCCGCAAGGTTCTCGAATGACCGCCACATCGCCGTGATCGCCCCGCTGGCCCTCATCGGCCTCATCAGTCTTCCGATCATCGTCGCGTACTACATGCTCCGGCTGAGGCGCCGGGACGTGCCGGTGGGCAGCACCTTCCTCTGGCAGCAGCTGGTGCGCGACGTAGAGGCCAACGCGCCGTGGCAGCGCCTGCGATTCAGCTGGCTGCTCCTGCTGCAGCTGCTGATCGCGCTGGTGGCGGTGATCGCCGCCGCTCGCCCCTTCCTGACGGTCAGCTCCGACCTCGCGGCGAACGTGGTGCTGATCGTGGACACCTCGGCCTCGATGGGCGCCGTCGAGGGAGCTGCTCCGCGCATGGGGCTGGCGCGGGCGGCCGCGCGGCGGGTGATCGGCCAGCTGCCCGAGAGCGGGCACGTGACGGTGGTCGCCGCCGATGACTCGGCCCACGTCCTGGTCAGCGATACGGACGACCGGGCCGCCGCCCTCGCCGCGGTGGATCAGCTCGAGGCCACCCAGGTGCCCGGCAACCTGACCGATGCATTCGCGCTGGCGTCGGCGCTCGCCGCCCGCGACTCCGACTCGACCGTCGTCGTGGTGACCGACGCGAACGCAGATCGGCTGCCCCGGGTCGGGATCGGCGCGCCGGTGGTCGTGGAGCGCGTCGGCACCACCGACGGCAACCAGGCCGTCGCCGCTCTCTCGCTCCTCCGCCGTTCCGGGGGCGCACAGCTCGACCTCTTCGTGGCGGTGAGCAACCCGTCGGGATCTGATGTCACGCGCCGGCTCGAGATCTACTCGGATGACGTCCTCGTCGACGCGCGCGACCTGTCGGTCCCCGCCGGGCAGCGATCCGAGGCACTCATCACCAGCGTCCCGCAGGCCGCCCGCGTGGTCGAGGCGCGGCTGGCGGGAGAGGATGCGTTGGCGGTCGACGACCGAGCCTTTGCGCTTGTCCCGACCGCGGGGACCGTGCGCGCGCTCCTCGTTGGCCCGGGCAACACGTACCTCGAGAACGCCCTCGCCCTGCTGCCGCGCCTGGATCTGTACGCGGTCGGAGCCGACGGCTACGCGGACGCGTTCGACGCCGCCGCCGAGAACGGCACGCCGTACGGAATCGTGGTCTTCGACCGCACCGTGCCGGCCGAGCTTCCCGCCGTGCCCGCGCTGTACGTGGGGCCGACCGCTGACGGAGCCTTCGGCACGGTTGGGCGAGTCGTCGACGGGCCTGGCCTCGATCGTCCCGATCCCGCCGATCCGCTGCTCCGCTTCGTCGACCTCGCCACGCTGCACGTTGGTCGTGCGCGCGCCATCACCCTGGCCGACGGGATGCGCCCCGTGGTCGCGAGCCTGAATGGGGATCCACTCGTTGCCATCGGCCGGGTGGACGGCAAGGGCGTGGGGCTGCTGTCATTTGCCCTGGGCGACAGCGACCTGCCGCTCCAAATCGCGTTCCCGCTGCTGATGAGCAACCTCGTCGATGCGCTGCTGCCCTCGACCGATGGCATCCTGCCGCCGTCGGTGGAGCTCGGCCAGCCGCTCGCGGTGACCATCGATCCTGCCATCCGCCGCGTGGCGGCCGTCACCGTTGCGACGGGCGCGCGAGTGGAGCTCAACGTCATCGGCGGCCTGGTCACGGTGCCGGGTCCGCGGGTCATCGGCCTGGTCGACCTGCAGATCGTCGACGACGGAACGGGCAACGGCGGCGGATCGCTGGGCCGGACCGCAGCGAATCTCTTCAACCCCGGTGAATCGCGGGTGACGCCGGGCGACCCGGCACGCATCACCGACCTCGGGCGCGTGGAGCCGACCCCGGGCGGCGACGGACTGACCGCCCGATCCGAGTGGTGGTGGCCGCTTGCGCTCGCCGGGCTCGTCCTCCTCGTCATCGAATGGCTCCTCTTCCACCGCCCGACCCGACGGGCGTTGGGGCGCCTGCTGCGACGAGGACGACCCGCGGCACGTCAGGCCGCGTCACCAGCCGGAGGCCCAAGGTGATCCCGGTCGCGTTCACCGACCCGATCTGGCTGTGGCTGCTGATACCCGCTGTCGCGCTGGTGATCGGCAGCTGGTGGGCCGCATCACGCACGCTGCCCGGGGCCCGCAGGGTCGTGTCACTGGTCATCCGCCTCGCCCTGGTCGGGTGCATCGTGGCGTCGCTCGCGGGAGCGCGGCTCGCGCTGCCCTCCGATCGGCTCTCCGTCGTGTTCCTGGTCGACGCATCGGCCTCCATGCTCGACGCCAGCCGTGAGGACCTCCTCGGCTTTGCCCGCGAGGCGGTGAGCCGGATTCCCGAGGGCGATACGGCCGGGGTCGTTGTGTTCGGCGCCAACGCCCTGGTCGATCGGCTCCCGTCTGACCTCGACGAGCTGCAGGCGCCAGGCTCCATTCCGATCGTGGGGGCGACCGACATCGCGGCCGCGGTGCGCCTCGGCACGGCGATCTTTCCGGCCGGCACCCAGCAGCGGCTCATCCTCCTCTCCGATGGAAACGACACGAGCGGCCAGGCCGAGGAGGCGATCCTCTCCGCCGCGCAGCACGGTGTCCGGCTCGACGTGGTGCTACCAGGAGGCAACACGCAACCCGAGGCGCTGGTCGACGGCGTGGACGCTCCCTCCGGCGCGAGGGTCGGCGAGACGGTTGAGCTGAGCGTTCGCGTCCGTTCGACGATCGAAACCGCGGCGACGCTCCGCCTCCTGGCCGATGGCGCAACCGTCGCCACCCGCCAGCTGACGCTCAAGCCGGGCACGGTCAGCGTCTCGTTCAGCGTCAAGGCCGACGAGGCTGGGTTCCATGTCTTCCGCGCCGTTCTCGAGCCGGGGTCGGACCACTTCAGCCAGAACAACGCGGCCGATGCCTACCTGCTCGTCACCGGGGAGCCGCAGGTCCTCGTCGCCACCGACGACCCGGTTCGCGCGGCGGACCTGGTCGAGGCGCTCACCACGGCCCGTCAGCAGGTCACGGTGGTGGGTGCCGGCGGCGTCCCGTCATCGATCGCCACGCTGGCGGGCTACGACGCGGTCGTGCTCGACAACGTCTCCGCCGCACAGTTGGGCGCGACCGCGATGGCCAGCCTGCAGGTCTACGTCCGCGACCTCGGCAAGGGGCTTGTGATGCTCGGCGGGCGGAGCAGCTACGGCGCCGGCGGCTATCTCAACTCGGTCCTCGAGGATGTGCTGCCGGTCTACATGACCGTGCGCGACCGGCAGCGGTCACCCGACGTTGCGCTGGTAGCGGTGGTCGACAAGAGCGGCAGCATGGCCGACTGCCATTGCACGAGCGACAACCGTGGCACCGCGCAGAGCGGCACCCGCGGCTTCGAAAAGGTCGACATCGCCAAGGAGGCGATCCTGCGCGCCGCGGACGCCCTCTCGCCCACCGACCAGCTGGGAGTCGTCGCCTTCGACGAGGGCGCGCACTGGGCGGTGCACACCGGACCGATCGACCTCCTCGGCCTCCAGAACTCACTCGGCTTCAAGGCGGACGGGCAGACCAACATCTACGCCGGCCTGAAGGCGGCCTATGACGACCTGATCCACAACCCCGCCAAGCTCCGGCACATCATCCTGATCACCGACGGCTGGAGCCAGTCCGGGGCGTATGACGCCCTGCTGGCGGACATGAAGGCAGCTGGGATCACGCTCTCCACCATCGGCACCGGTGGCGGTTCGGCGCACATCCTGCGCAACCTCGCCGAGCAGTCCGGCGGTCGCTACTACGAGGCCGATGACGCCACGCGCATCCCGGACATCTTCCTGAAGGAGACGATCCGCACCGCCGGCGAGCAGATCGTCGAGGAGCCATTCCAGCCAATCCCGTCCACGCCATCGGAGATCCTGCGCGGCCTCGACCCATCGCGGCTTCCGTCGCTCCTCGGCTACAACGCGACCACCGCCAAGGGGACCGCCACCGTGGCCCTCCTCACCGGCCGCGACGATCCGCTGCTGGCCCAATGGCAGTACGGACTCGGGCGCTCGGTCGCATGGACGAGCGACGTGCGCCAGCAGTGGGCCACTCCGTGGATCGGCACCGAGGCGTTCGGGACGCTCGCCGCCCAACTCGTCGCCTGGACCCTCCCGCCGCAGGACGAGCAGGGGATCGACGTCCGTTTCTCACCTGGTCAGGACGGTGAGCTGAACGTCGAGGTCACCTCGCTGGACGACGATGGCGCGCCACGCAACTTCTATCGGACCATCCTGCGCATGGTGGCGCCCGACCTCGCTCCGGTGCAGAGCACCCTGACTCAGGTAGGCCCGGGCCGCTATGCAGGCACTGTCAAGGCTGATCAGCCGGGCGCCTATCTCGTCCGCATCGCTCAGACCCGCGAAGGGGCGGACTCCGCGAACCGCACCCTCGGCGTCGTCTCCCCCGCCGCCGAGGAGTTTCGGCGCCTCGGCGTCGACAGCGAGGCACTGACCCGCTACGCCGCCGCCGGGCAAGGCCGTACGATCACGCTCGACCCCGAGCACCCTGAGATCGTCGAGCAGATCTGGAGCCACGACATCGCCGCGGCCGCCTTCCCCACCCCGATCTGGCCGTGGTTGCTGCTGCTCGCCATGATCCTGGTGCCGATCGACGTCGGCGTGCGGCGCGTGGCGCTGACCCGTGGCGACTTCGTGTCGGCGCGCGGTTGGGTCGCGCGCCGGGTCGGTCTGGCCAGGCCGGCACCCGAGATCGTGCCCGGGCTCGCGGAGCTGCGGGCCGCCCGCGGCAGGAGCCAGCGACGAGCCGACCGCCCGGTGCGACCAAAGGCGGAGGAGCCGGCGAAGCCACCGTCCGCGGCGACGCCCACTCCGACGCCGGCCGCCCCGACGGAGACCGAGCCTGGTCCGGCTGCCGCCGAGGGGACGCTCGCCGAGCGCCTGGCCCGCAAGCGGCGTGGCGGCTAGGGCGCGCGGAGTACCCGAATCGGCTCCAGGGTGGTGGAGTCCTCGAGCGAGCTGGTGTCCCCGGGGTCGAGCCCCAGGTAGGCGGACCGCGCCAGGCGGCGCAGGATCTTCCCGTTCCGCGTCTTCGGAAGGCTCGGCACCAGGTGCACCAAGCCGGGCTTGAACGACTTGCCCAGGTGTTCGACCACGGTTCTGGAAATCGAGGCGGCGAGCTCTTGGCTGTGCTTGGCGCTGTCGCTGACCACGCCGAAGAGGACGATCGTCTCACCCTTGATTTCGTCGGGGACGCCGATCGCCAGCGCCTCGACCACGGACGGGTGCGCCACCGCCGCCGACTCGACCTCGGCCGGGCCGATGCGCTTCCCGGCGACCTTGATCGTGTCGTCGGAGCGGCCCGAGATGTACCAGTAGCCGGCCTCGTCGATGCGTGCCCAGTCGCCGTGCACCCAGACCCCGGGTAGGCGGCTCCAGTACGCCTCGAGGTAGCGCTCCCGATCGTGCCAGAAGCCCTGTGTCATGCCCGGCCATGGCTGTCGGATGACGAGCTCGCCCACCTCCCCGCGCAATGGCTGGCCGGCAGCGTCCACTACGTCGGCAGCCATCCCCGGCGACGGCCCGGAGAAGGAGCAGGGGTCAATGGGCGAGAGCGTGGTGCAGCCCAGGATGCCGCCGCTGATCTCCGTGCCGCCCGAGTAGTTGATGATCGGCAGCCGCTCACCACCGACCTCTCGGAAGAGCCACCACCACGGGTCGAGGTTCCACGGCTCGCCGGTGGAGCCCAGGACCACAAGCGAGGAGAGATCGTGCGAGCGCGGCGGCTCGCTGCCATGGGTCATCAGCGCTCGGACGAGGGTGGGGCTGATCCCCAGGTGCGTGATCCTGTGACGCTCTACCAACCCCCAGAGCCGATCCGGGCCGGGGTAGTCCGGCGTTCCCTCATAGATGAACAGGGTGGCGCCCAGCATCGGTGCCCCGGCGACCGCCCACGGACCCATCATCCAGCCCATATCCGTGAACCAGAAGAGCGTGTCGCCGGCCTGGAGGTCGAAGCCATGCGCCAGGTCCACCGCGGCCTTGATCGGGAAGCCGCCATGGACGTGCAGCGCGCCCTTTGGCCGGCCGGTCGTGCCCGACGTGTAGATGATCATGAACGGGTCGTTCGCGTCGGTGGCCGCGGTCTCCAGCGGCTCAGCCGAGGCCGATGCCACGGCGGCGTCCCACCACACGTCCCGTTCCTCGTTCCAGGCGACGTCGGCCCCCGTGTGCCGCACGACCAGGCATCGCCGCACGGACGGGGCATGTGCGAGCGCCTCGTCGGCGGTCGCCTTCATCGCCACCGGCTTGCCGCGACGCGCGAAGCCATCAGCGGTGATGAGCAGGGAGGCGTCGCAGTCAGCGAGGCGGCTGGCGACCGCATCGGCTCCGTAGCCGGAGAAGATCGGGGTGTAGATCGCGCCCAGCTTCCCGACCGCGAGGACCGCGATCACCGCCTCGGGGATCATCGGCAGGAAGATGCCGATCCGCTCGCCGCGGCTGACGCCCTGGGCCGCGATTGCCCGGGCCGCCCGGTCGACCGCCCAGCGCAGCTGCGCGCGCGTGAATTGCCGGACCTCTCGGTCCTCGCCCTCCCAGACGAGCGCCAGTTCATCGGGACGGGCGGCGGCGGGCTCGTCAACGGCCATCCGCACGTAGTTGAAGCCCGCCCCTCCGAACCAGCGCGCCCACTCGATGCCGCGGGTCGTGTCGAGGATGGTCCCCGGCTCTGGATCGAAGCTGACCCCGATGTCTCTCACCGCGGCCCCCCAGAACCACGCCGGATCGGCGACCGCACGGGCCTGGAGCGCCTCGAGATCGTCGAGGCGATGTGCGCGCAGGAAGCGAGCGAGCTGGCTCCGCTCCAGGTAGGCCGGCGAGGGTCGCCAGGCGGCGGCGCCGGTATCGGTCCCGAAGATCGGACCGGTCACATCGCGCGCACACCAAGCAGGTTGCGGGCGATGACCATGCGCTGGATTTCGCTGGTCCCCTCGCCGATCTCGGTCAGCTTCGCGTCGCGGAGGTAGCGCTCGACCTTGTACTCGGTCACGTAGCCATAGCCGCCGTGCACCTGGACCGCGTCGTTCGTCACCTGTTTGGCGACCTCGCTGGCGAAGAGCTTGGCCATCGCCGCCTCGGTCGAGTACGGCTGGCCGCTGTCCTTCAGCCATGCGGCGCGGTAGACCATCAGGCGGGCCGCGTCGATCTGCACCGCCATGTCCGCGATCTTAAAGGCGATCCCCTGGAACGAGGCGATCGGCCGCCCGAACTGCTCGCGCTCCTTCGCATAGGCCGATGCCGCCTCGTAGGCTGCCTGTGCCAGCCCGAGCGCCATCGCTCCGATCCCGATCCGGCCCCCATCCAGGGTCTTCAGGAAGAGCCGGTCGCCGTCCCCCTCCTCGCCGAGCAGGTTCTCGGCGGGGATGCGGCAGTTTTCGAAGAGGAGCTCGCCGGTGTTGCTGGCGTGGAGTCCCATCTTCTCCTCCATGCGACCGATGGAGAAGCCCGGCGTGCCTGACTCGACGATGAAGGCGCTGATCTTGCCCGAGTCCGCGCTGCGATCTGTGACGGCGGTGACGATGTAGGTCTCCGCCACCCCGGCGTTGGTGATGAAACGCTTGCTGCCGTCGAGAACCCAAGCGTCGCCGTCACGATGCGCTCGCGTCCGTGTGCCGCGGGAGTCGGACCCGGCGCCCGGCTCGGTGAGGCCGTAGGCGCCCAGCTTGGCACCGCTGGCCAGCGGTCGGAGGTAGCGCTCTTGCTGCTCCGGGGTGCCGGAACTGTAGAGCGGCGCGCAGCCGAGGCTGGTGTGCGCACTGACGATGATGCCGACGCTGCCGGAGACGCGCGACAGCTCCTCGACGGTGATGGCGTAGGCAAGCGTGTCGAGCCCGGTGCCGCCCACCGATTCGGGATACGGCACCCCCAACAGGCCCAGCCCCGCCGCCTTGCGGATGATCTCCTTGGGGAACTCGCCGCGACGCTCCATCTCGTCGGCGACGGGGGCAATTTCACGCTCGGCGAAGTCGCGAACGGTGCGCCGGATCTCGAGATGCGGCGCAGACAGAACAAAGTCCATGGGTCGGGCGAGTCTAGCAGTCCTGCTCGTTGACACCGCTGCGCGGCACGGTCCTATACTCCAGTCTGGCCCGCTCGGCCGCCCTTCCCGATCAGGTTCCCCCATCAGACGAGGGGCCGCGGTTGCCGTCTAGCGTCGACGTTCGGCTCGACCACATCACGAAGCGCTTCCATGAGGTCGTCGCGGTGGACGATCTCTCACTGGAGATCGAGCGCGGTGAGTTCTTCTCGCTGCTCGGCCCATCCGGCTGCGGCAAGACGACAACCCTTCGCATGATCGGCGGCTTCGAGGAGGCAACGTCGGGGACGATCTATCTCGGCGACGCCGACGTCACCGGCCTGCCGCCCTTCAAGCGCGACGTCAACACCGTCTTCCAGAACTACGCCCTCTTCCCCCACCTGACCGTGTTCGAGAACGTCGCCTTCGGGCTTCGGCGGCGCAAGGTCGCCGCCAGCGAGATCGCAACCCAGGTGACGGCCATGCTCGAGCTCGTGGAGCTGCCGGGCTACGAGGCGCGGAAGCCATCCCAGCTCTCCGGCGGCCAGCAGCAGCGCGTGGCGCTCGCCCGGGCCCTCATCAACCACCCCAAGGTGCTCCTCCTGGACGAGCCGCTCGGGGCGCTCGACCTGAAGCTGCGCAAGCAGATGCAGCTGGAGCTGAAGCGGATCCAGACGGAGGTCGGGATCACCTTCATCTACGTGACCCACGACCAGGAAGAGGCGTTGACCATGTCCGACCGGATTGCGGTGATGCGAGCCGGCCGGATCGAGCAGCTCGGCAACCCCGAGGAGCTCTACGAGCGCCCGAAGACCGCCTTCGTGGCTGGTTTCCTAGGGGTCTCCAACCTCCTGGAGGGGGAGGTCGCCGGCAGCGACGGCTCGCTCGTCTCCGTCAAGCTCGGCGACGGGACGATGCTGCGGGCTCCTGCCGAGGGGGCGGGCACCTCAGGCCCGGTGAGGATCGGTGTCCGACCAGAGAAGCTGCGAGTCGATGCGCGCGCCGAGGCCGGCGCCAGCAACGGGCTGAATGCGCTGAGCGGTACCGTGCTGGACGCGAGCTACATCGGCGTCAGCACCCAGTACCTGGTCCAGACAGCAGAGGGGCATCGGCTGACGGTGTATGCCCAGAACCTCGATACCGCCGGCGCCGGAGAGCTGCTGGCGGACGGTCAACGCGTCACACTCACGTGGAAGCCACAGCACACGTTCGTCATCAGCGGCGCGGCCGAGCATGTGGCCGGCGATCCGCACACATCCGAAGAAGGAGAGACCGATGAGTGACCAGGAGTCCCGGAGTCAGATCGAGCTGACCATCGACAACCTGATGCGGCGGGACCTGATTAGCCGTCGGACATTCATTCGCCGTGCGGGGCGCGGTGGGCTGGCGTTCGGCGCTGCACTGACGCTCCCTGCGCTGCTTGCGGCATGCGCCGCTCCGGGCTCCTCTCAGAAGGCTGCCGCCATTAAGTGGCTCAACTGGCCGGCGTACATCGATATCGACTCGGTGGACGAGTCGAAGTACCCGAGCATCCTCGCCTTCACCGAGCAGACCGGTATCCCGGTCGAATACAACGAGGGGCTCCTCGACAACGCAGACTTCCTTTCCACCTACGCACCCGACTTCAATGCGGGCCACAACACCGGCTGGGACGTCATGTCCCCTGGCGGCTGGGTGGTCGAGCGGATGGGGCGCAACGGTTGGCTCGAGGAGCTCGACCATTCCAAGCTCCCCAACTGGACCGCCAACTGCGCCGACTACGCCAAGGGGCTGTGGTTCGATCCGGACAACAAGTACAGCGTCTGGTGGCAGGGCGGCATCACCGGCCTGGCGTACGACCCGAACCTGACCGGACGCGAGATCACGAGCTTCGACGACCTCCTCGATCCTGCCTTCTCGGGACGTGCCGGCGGCTTCAGCGACATGCGCGACATGTTCGGGCTCACCCTGCTGTCGTTGGGGAAGCATCCCGAGGAGGCGACCGTCGCCGATGTCGAGAAGGCACGCGACAAGCTGCTCGCGGTCCCCGACGGCCATTTCCGCGGCTTCTACGACAACTCGTACTACGACGCGCTGGCCGCCGGCGACCTGGCGATCTGCGTCGCGTGGTCCGGCGACGTCAGCCAGATGGTCCTCAACGACAACCCCAATGTGAAGTTCGTGGTGCCCGAGGAGGGCGGGATGCGCTGGAACGACAACCTCGTCATCCCCAAGGGCGGCGCCAACCTGGAGAACGCCCACAAGCTGCTGAACTACTACTACTCGGTCGCCGCCGCGACGATGCTCGATGAGTACGTCGGCTACTTCACCCCGGTGAAGGGCGTCTCCGAGCAGATCGCCGCCGATGCGGAGGCGGCGCGCGCAGGCAGTGCTGACGCGAGCCCTGACCCGGAGACGGCCGACTACTACGAGGCACTCGCGCCGACCATCGTCCCGTCGGCAGAGCAGATAGGCAACACGTACCCGGACAAGCAGCTGACCGAGGAGGAAGAGGGCAAGTGGAACGACCTCTTCGAGGCGGTCATCGGCGCATGACCTTCCCCTGATCGCAATCGACGTTCCAGGCGATCGAACGTGCGCTCGCTGAGCCGCGGCATCACGCCGCTCCTCCTGCTGCTGCCCGGCACGGCCTGGCTCATCGTCTTCTTTGCGGTGCCGATGGCGTTCATGCTCCTCGTCTCCCTGCAGCAGGGAACCTTCGACACCGGCTATCGGCAGACCTGGAACTTCGGGATCTACCCCGAGGTGATCAGCCAGTACTGGGAGCTCTACCTTCGGTCGGCCGTCTTCGCGCTCACCGCTACGGCGCTCACCTTGGCGATCGGCTATCCGGTTGCCTACACGATCGCGTTCCGTGGCGGCCGGCTCAAGAACGCCCTGCTCCTGATCGTCGTCCTCCCGTTCTTCGTCAGCTTCGTGATCCGGACCCTCAACTGGCGGATGATCCTCTCCGACAACGGGATCGTGTTCGGCTTCCTCAAGGACCTCGGGGTCGTGGCGCCGGACTTCCACTTCCTGGCGACGCCGGCGTCGGTCATCTTCGGGCTGACCTACAACTTCCTGCCGTTCATGATCCTGCCCCTGTACGTGGCGATCGAGAAGATCGACCGCAGGCTGATCGAGGCGGCGACGGATCTCTATGCCAGCCGCCTCCAGGCCTTCTGGCGCGTGACCTTTGTCCTGTCGCTGCCCGGGGTGGTGGCCGGCTCACTCCTCACCTTCATTCCGGCGGTCGGCGACTTCATCACCGCCGAGGTGATCGGGGCCGGCAACCCGCAGGTTTTCATGGTCGGCAACATCATCGAGCGCAAGTTCCTGACCAGCCTCGACTACCCCTCGGCCGCTGCGCTGGGGTTCGTGCTCGTCGCGGTGGTGATGGTCCTGGTCACGATCTATACGCGCCTCGTCGGCAGCGACCGGCTGAGCGGATGACCGGCCGATGACCAGTGCCGCGCCAACGCAGGCCACCGCGACTCATAGGCCGCCCCTGCGCGCCAGGCTCGCCAACCTCGTGCTGCCCGTCTTCACGGGGCTCCTCCTCCTGTTCCTCTTCTCGCCGATCGGGGTGATGATCGCGTTCAGCTTCAACGACCCCGCCGGGCGCCAGAACATCACCTGGCAGGGCTTCACGGTCCGGAACTACGTGGACCTGTGGGGCCGCTCGCAGATCACCGGGCCGATGGTCAACAGCCTCCTGATCGCTACCAGCTCGACCGTGGTGGCCACGACCTTCGGAACCCTGATCGCGCTGGCGTTGACACGCTTCACCTTCCGCGGTCGCTGGCTGATGAACCTGCTGATCTTCATCCCCATGACGGCGCCGGAGGTCATCCTGGGGGCGTCGCTCCTCACCCTGTGGGTCACCTTTGACATTGAGCGCGGGCTGCTCACGATCCTGGCGGCGCATGTCATGTTCAACATCAGCTTCGTCGTCGTCACCGTGCGGGCGCGGCTGGCCGGCATGAACCGAACCCTCGAGGAGGCCGGGATGGATCTGTATGCCGACGGCCGCACCACCTTCTGGAAGGTCACCTTCCCGCTCATCTTCCCCGGCATCCTGTCGGCA
Organism: Chloroflexota bacterium; assembly: GCA_040005815.1. Lineage (GTDB taxonomy): Bacteria > Chloroflexota > Limnocylindria > QHBO01 > QHBO01 > CF-167. Next base: position 18,322 of record JBDTYC010000003.1, on the reverse strand, counting down.
GCGCTCCTCGCCTTTGCCCTCTCGATCGACGACTACGTCATCACCCTCTTCTCGGCTGGCCACACCCTGACCTTCCCACTATGGGTCTTCGGCGTCAGCCGGCTCGGCATCCCGCCGGAGGTCAACGTGCTCGGCACGCTCATCTTCCTGACGGCGTTCGCCTTTATCGGTGTCCAGCTCTGGGGCCAGCGCCGCCAGGGCAAGGCAGCGCCGATCACGCTGGTCGGGAGGTAGGGACCGATGGGCGACGAGCGGACCGACTGGCTCGAGCTGCGGAGCGGCATCGCGCCGGTCTGGGCGCGCTACACCGATCTGGTCGTGGAACGCGGCATCGGCTCGTGGGTCGAGACGACCGACGGCGAGCGCTACCTGGACTACACCTGCGGAATCGGGGTCACCAACACCGGCCACGCGCACCCGCGCGTCGCGGCCGCGATCGCCGAGCAGGCGGGCAAGATCATCCACGCCCAGCAGAACATCCTCTACCACAAGCCGGGGCTCGAGCTGCACGACCGCCTCCCGCGCACCTTCCCCGGCCTGGGGGATGGGGAGGAGGCCGGGCTCTTCCTGTCCAACTCCGGGGCGGAGGCGATCGAGGCGTCGGTCAAGCTGGCCAAGTACGCCACCCGGCGGCCTGGGATCATCGCCTTCCGCGGCGGCTTCCACGGCCGCACCCACGGGACGATGGCGCTCACCAGCTCGGCCATCAAGAACCGGGGCCACTTCGAGCCCCTCCTGGGCGGCGTGCACTTCGCGCCGTACCCTTACATCCTGCGCAACCCAACCGGGCGCGACGCCGATGCCGCAGTGGCGCACAGCCTGGCGGGGATCGAGGAGCTGTTCGCGACGCTCATCTATCCCGATGACGTGGCCGCGTTTCTGGTCGAGCCGATCCTGGGCGAGGGCGGCTACCTGGTCCCGCCCGATTCGTTCCTCCCCGCGCTGCGCGAGCTCGCGGATCGACACGGCATCCTGCTCATCGCCGACGAGGTGCAGTCCGGGATGGGACGCACCGGCCGGATGTGGGCCAGCGACTGGCACGACTCGCGTCCGGACATCGTGGTGATGGCCAAGGGGATCGCCTCAGGAATGCCCCTTTCGGGAATCATGGCCCGCCGCGAGCTGCTCAATCGCTTCGCCCCCGGCTCGCATGGCGGGACGTACGGAGGCAACGCCGTCGCGTGCGCCGCCGCAGTGGCGACCCTCGACGTGATCGAGTCGGAGGGGCTGCTCGCCAACGCGGCGCGCCAGGGTGAGCGGCTGCTGGCGGGCATTCGTGAGGCCGCGGAGGGACACAGCTGCGTCGCCGAGGTCCGTGGACGCGGCCTGATGATCGGGATCGAGTTCGCGCAGGGCCCGGAGCTGACCCCGCGGGCGGACCTGGTCAAGGGGATCCTGCATGAGGCCTTCGAGCGGAAGCTCCTGCTGCTCAGCTGCGGCACCTACGGGCAGGTCGTGCGCGTAATCCCCCCGCTGGTGACGACCGATGCCGAGGTCGAGACCGCCATCGCCATCATCGGCGAGTCACTGGTGGCGGTCGGCGCCTAGCCCTCCACTGGCTCAGCGGCGATGTGGCGATACTTCGACCCGAACCACAGGAGCGGCGCGCCGCCCTCCTCGTAGCCGGCGGCCACGATCTCGCCGATGAAGATCGTGTGCGTCCCCTCGGCATGCGACTCGTGCAGCCGGCAGTCGAAGAAGGCGATGGCTCCGTCCAGGATCGGTGAGCCCGTCTCCGCTTCGTGCCAGGAAGCGTCACAGAAGCGCTGCAGCTTCCCGGCGGTGGTTGGGAGCGCAAAGCAGTCCGCGATCGGGCGCTGATGGTCTCCCAGCACGCTGACCGCGAACGAGTGGCTGCCGACGATGGCCACGTGAGTCTCGCTGGTTCGGTTGATGCTCGCCATCAGCAGCGGCGGATCGAGGCTGATCGAGGCGACGGCGTTGGCGGTCATCCCCGCCAGGAGGGGTCCGTGCCGCGCGGCGACCACCGTCACGCCGGTGGCGAAGCGGCCCATCATCGCCCGCAGCCACGGGCCGCGATCGGTGTCCATCGGGCTCAGCGGTAGCGCTCCAGTCGCTCCACGATCGCGTTGGCGATGGCCCAGTCGTCCTCGCTCGGCTGCTGGCCACGGTGCAGGTGCACCAGCGGCACCGTGTTCCACGACGGGCCGTCGACATGCGGGATGTGCGTCGCGAGGTCCCCACGATCCAGGACCGCCACGATCGTAGCCCCGCGCTCGCCTCCACGTTCGATGGCGCGCTCGAGCGACTCCGAGAACTCTTCCGGCGGACCGAACTCCTGGCCAATCCGCATCGCGATCAGCCCCACAGTCGGTGGCGTCAGACCCATCCGAGACTCCGGAACAGCCAGCCGAAGAAGGTGACGCTGCCCAGCACCATGAACCCGACCGCGCCGATCACGAGCGCGAAGCCGATGGCGTTGGCCCAGCCCGGCACGTTCGAGGGCGCCGGGCCGATCGAGCCCTGCGACAGCCAGATGGCCAGCGCGTCGCCGTCGACGCGCATCTCCACGTCGGTGTCGAGCGGCACGATCACGACGCGCTGCCGCTCGGGACTCCCGGCCTCCACGGTGACGAGCGCTCGGGGCTGATCGCCCTCGCGCACCAGCACGGCGTGGTTGCCTGCGGCATTTGTCAGCGGCTCTAACTCGACACGGCCGTTCGGGCCGAGGGGAAACGGGGCCGCGCTACCCTCCATACCGCGAGCATACCGCCACGTGGCGCGACTAAGCGTGAAGCTCGGCCAGCGCGGGGGCGAGTCCGGCGATCGTTTCGGCGTTGATCGGGTCCAGCACGAGCTGGACGTGGCCAACGCCCTCCGCCTCGAAGGCGCGCAGGGTCGCCGCCACAGTGGCCGGATGGCTCGGGATCGGCTTGACGTCCGGCTCCTTCAGGTCGCCGAGCGACCTGCCCTTGGCCCCGGGGAAGGCGATCAGCAGCGCGAGCGTGCGTTCCACCTCCCGCGGGTCGCGTCCCACGGCACGACATGCTGCGTCGACGGTCTCGCGCAGCGGCCGATAGCCCTCGACGCTGTTGTCGAACCAGGTGAACCAGGCGTTCCAGGCCTGCACCCAGGGGAGGGTGATGGCGAGCATCCGCTCGCCCATCGAGCCGACCATGAGGGGCGGCCCCTCACCGATCCCGTGGCGCGGGCCACGCGGCAGCAACTCGCAGTCCTGCAGGTCGTAGTAGGTGCCATGGAAGTCGCAGCGGCCGTCCGCCAGGAGCGTGCGGATGATGGTGAACGCCTCCTCGAAGCGGCTGACCCGGTGGTCGAACGGGAAGCCGTAGGCCAGGTATTCGGCCTCATTCCAGCCGGCGCCGAGGCCAAGGATCAGCCGTCCGCCACTGATCTCGTCGACGGTGGCGGCCTGCTTGGCGAGCATGCCTGGGTTGTGGAAGCTGGTGGAGGCGACGAGCGGCCCGATCTGCACCCGTTCGGTCACGGCCGCAATGGCTGCCACGGTGGTCCACGCCTCCCAAGGCCCGCGCGTCGGGAGGCCATCGCCACGATAGAGCAGGTGGTCGCCGGTCCAGATCGAGTCGAGGCCGATATCCTCGGCGATGCGCGCCATCTCGAGCAGCTGCGGCCAGCGAGCAACCCACTCAACCTCCGGCAGCTGCACCCCGACCTTGATCACGCGACTCGCTTCCGCTTCTTGCTGACGTAGTCGACCAGCACGTACTCGCCCAGGTGCTCCGGCTCGACGTAGAAGGCGCGGCCGCGATTGATCCGGCTCATCAGGTCGACGAATTCGGAGAGGTAGCGCGACCGCTCGAGCATGAAGGTGTTGATCACGATCCCCTCGCGTGTCGCCCGGCCGACCTCGCGCAGGGTCGACTGCATCGTCCGCATGGTGGGCGGGTAGGCGAACTCGACCTGGCCGTTGGCGATGTGCGCGGTCGGCTCGCCGTCGGTGATCACCACGATCTCCTTGTTGCCTCCGCTGCGCCGGCCGAGGAGCTGCCTGGCGATGATCAGCCCGTGCTGCAGGTTGGTCCCGTACTCGAACTCGTACGGCGAGAGGGTGGCGATCGCCTCGGGCTTGATCTGACGGGCGTAGTACGCGAAGCCAACCACGTACAGGCGATCGCGCGGGTACTTGGTGTGGATCAGGGTGTGGAGTGCCATCGCCACCCGCTTGGCGGCGGTCGAGCACCCCCGCAGTAGCATCGATCGGCTCATGTCCAGCAGCAGGACGGTGGAGCTGATGGTGGTCTCCTCGGAGCGATGCACCTCAAAGTCCGCTGGGGCGATGCGGACCGGTGTTCCGGGACCGTTGCGGGCCATCGCGTTGAAGAGGGTCCGGTTGAGGTCGACCGAGAACGGGTCGCCATGCTCGAACCCCTTTGTCTCGTCCGTCTGCTCGCCGCCAATCCCCGATGACGGCAACGCGTGGCCGCCCAGCGACTCGCGCCGCAATCGGCTGAAGATGTCGGTCAGCGCCCGCATCCCCAGCTTGCGTGCTGCCCGCGGGGTCAGCTCCATCCGATCGTGGTCGCGCTCGAGGTAGCCGGCCTCCTCGAGCGCACGGGTCAGCGCGCGAAGCTGCTCGAGGTCGCCGCTCGCCTCGTCACCGCCGAGCGCCTGGAGCGCCTCGGCATCGATCTGGTCCAGGGAGTCGGGATCGCGGGCACCCAGCAGCTCCTCCTCCATCGCGTCGAAGCGCTGCTGCCGGTCGATCGCGGCGAGCGCCTCGGGCAGCCCCAGCGGCTCGTCGCCGCTGAACGGATACGGCTCGCCGAAGGGGCTGTCGGGGCGGAGGGCCTGCAGGGCGCCGGCGAGTCGGGCCATGTCCCAGCGCAGGCGGTCGTCGCGCAGCAGCTCGTCCATCATCTGCTGCAGCTCGGCCCGCATCTCGGGGCTGAGCGACGCCATCAGCGAGGCCATTTGGGACGCCTGCCGATGCAGATGGTCGATCAGCTCGTCGACCGTCTCGATCCCCGGGGGAAAGTATCGCCCGTGGTTAGCCATGAAGCTCGCGAAGTCGGCGCTCGTGTCGGACCCGGAGAGGTGCTTCTCGAGGAGCTTGTTGAGGTCGCGCACCATCGCCCGCACGCCGTCCAGGTCCTCCGGCGAGATGCCGGCGACCCCGTCCTTCATCCCCTGAAAATAGGTCTGCAGGAGCTGCTGGCGCAGCTCGTCCGTGAGGGCGTTGAACGCGTCTCGGGCATCGGCGTCCAGGAATTCGTACTCACGCAGCCCGGTGAGCCGCCCCGCCAGGTCAGCCGGCAAGGCGTCCAGCCGGTCGCGCCGCTGCCGGGCGGTCCGAGCCAGCACCTCCTCTGCCAGGCGCGCCTGGTCCTGCGCCGGGCCGGGGGCCGCGTCGAGCGCACGCTGCTCGGCATCGTGCACGCGGCGCTCGATCCCCGCCCGCTCTTGCTCGACGATCTGCTCGAGTCGCGCGGCGACATCTTCCAGCATGCCGTCCAGCTGCGCCCGAGAAAGCTCCTCCGCCCGGCGCGCGCGAAGCTGCTCCACGATGCGCCGCAGCCCCGGCACGTCCCCGCCGCGCGTCCCGCGCATGCCCCGCTGCATGAGGCGCTGGAGCGCGCGACGGATGTCGCCCTCGGCCAGGATGTCGTCGGCGAGCGCCTCGAGGATGTCGTCCGCGTCGAATGGCGGCGGGCTCTGGCTGCCGTCCCAGTGCGAGTAGCGATAGAGGCTCATCTAGCGCGCGTAGCGAACCCCGCCGCCACGACGCTCCTTGTTGAGGCGCCGATTGAGGTGCAGCCCCTCGAGCACGAACTCGACCCCGCTCGCCACGCCCGCCGGGGACTCGCCGACATCCAGGCGTGCGACGGCGCGACTCAGCTCCGGTAGCTCGCCTACCGTCTGCTGCATCTGGTTGGACGCCACCGCCTCCCCCACCTCAACCTCTGCGCCAGCCTCGAAGCGCTCGACGAGGCCGACCAGCTCCGAGAGCGAGAAGTGCCGGTTGAAGACATTCACCACCGCCCGCTGCACAAGCTTCTCGATCACCTTCTCCTCGCGCGTCTCCTCGCCGAGCGTCTCCAGCTCGATCTTGCCAGCGGTCGAGGCCACGATTGCGCCGAGATCGCTGACCCGCGGGGCGGCGATCGGCTCGCCCAGGCGCAGCGCCCGCTTCAGGGCCGCCGCCACCAGCGTCTCGTGGTTGGCGATGGTTACCCGAACGCTCACCCCGGAGCGCTGGCTCACCTCCGACGAGCGGCGGGCCAGCTGCGACAGCTCGGCCACGATCTCCTTCATGAACGAGGGCACCTGCACCGGCACCGATGCCGCCGTCTCGTCGTCGAAGGCGAGCCACTCGGCCTCCATGATCGCGATCTCGGTCTCGGGGTCCTCCGGGTAGTGCGTTCGGATCTGCGCCCCGAATCGGTCCTTGAGCGGCGTGATGATGCGGCCTCGACTGGTGTAGTCCTCCGGGTTGGCGGAGGCGACGACGAACAGGTCCAGGTTGAGGCGCACCTTGTAGCCGCGGATCTGGACGTCGCGCTCCTCCATCAGGTTGAGGAGGCCGACCTGGATCCGCTCGGCCAGGTCGGGCAGCTCGTTGAGGGCGAAGATCCCGCGGTTCGTGCGCGGCAGCAGGCCATAATGGATGGTCAGCTCGTCGGAAAGGTAGCGGCCCTCGGCGACCTTGACCGGGTCCACCTCGCCGACCAGGTCGGCGATCGTGATGTCCGGAGTCGCCAGCTTCTCGCCATAGCGGTCCTCGCGGGCCACCCAGCTGATCGGCGTCGCGTCGCCCTGCTCCGCCACCAACGCGCGCGCAAACGGGCTGACCGGCCGGAGCGGGTCGTCGTGCAGCTCCGCGCCGGCGACGGCGGGCATCCAGTCGTCCAGCAGCCCGATCAGCGAGCGCGCGATGCGGCTCTTGGCCTGGCCGCGCTCCCCGAGCAGGATGATGTCCTGCCCCGCCAAAATCGCGTTCTCGACCTGCGGCAGGACGGTCTGGTCGTAGCCGATGATCCCCGGCAGCAGCGACTCCCCGCGTCGCAGCCGATCCACGAGGTTGGACCGCATCTCCTCCTTGACACTCCGCGAGCGATATCCGCCGGCGCGCAGCTCGCCAAGGGTGCCGATGCCTGTTCGGTCGGTCATGCCGGGGCTCCTTCGGGCAACGAGGGGTACTGGGTCAGAGCGTTCGCCACGGCCGCCGGATCGCAGATGCCACGGTCCGCGAGCGCGGCCAGGTAGTCGCAGCGTGCCGCCAGCTCCGCCTCCAGCGCGTCCGCCCCGAGACCGAGGCTGCCGGCGAGGACAGCGTACGCCGCGGGATCGTGGATGAGGGCACGGCTCGAGCGCCCGCCGTCGCTGGCCAGCATCGGTGGCTCAGGGTCGCGCTGGGCGCCGGTCAGGCTCGGCGAGCGGCCGCCCTCGAGCGTCGCCAGCCGGACGGGAGCCAGGACCCCGTCGTCGAGTCGCAGGTGCCAGGCTTCCTCCACCCGGCGGTACATGCCGGCCGGGGTGCTATAGGCGGAGTACTGCAGGTAGATCGTCATCCCGGCCAGGTCGGCATCGGCCGCGCCGAGCTGGTCTCGCAGAAGGGTGATCGCCTCGTCCAGCGAGTCGGCATGCATGGTCGCGCCCATGCCGTATCCCCGGCCCGCAAGCTGGAGCGCTCCGCGCGCGTTGCGGCCCCAGACGTAGATCGGCAGGTGATCGCTCATCTCGTTGACGAGCAGGTAACCGCGTTCGGGTCCGATCTCATCGGTCCAGTCGAAGTCGCCCCGCCAGCCGCGCAGGAAGACACCGACCGTGCTCGGTGGCAGGAAGTCGACCAGCGACGAGAGGGTCGTCGTCTTGCCGGCCATCGGGGCCTCGGAAGCGAGCATCACGCTCCGTCGCCGGCTGGTCACCGCCCAGAGGGTAGCCATCAGGCGGGCGTCCACGCTGCCGCTGCCAACGATCTCCACCGCGCTCATCGGTCGAGGCGGGCTCCAGTGGTAGCCCCACCAGCCCTCCGGGAAGCGGCCGTACCACGCTTCCATGCTGGCGTCGGACGAGGGCTCCATGGTGCCGGCCACGGTACGCGGCCACTGGGGGCTGCGCAACCCGACCTGCGGGCGTCGGTATCATGCCCGCCATGACCGATACGGAGATGCCCGCGCCACGGCCGATGCTCCGCGGTGAGCTGGTCTGGCTGCGGCCTACCGAACCCTCCGACATCATCGAGGACGTCCCCTATTCTGGGGATGTCGAGATCGGCCACTTCGGCGGCGGCAAGACGCCGTGGAGCCGAGCCTCGGCGGAGCGCTTCTCCACCGAGTTCATGGCCCAGGTCGGCGAGACCGGCTACCCGTACACGATCTGCCTGCTCGGCGAGCAGCGCGGCATTGGCGCCATCTTCCTGCGCAGCGTGGACAAGGTGAACGGCAGCGCGATGGTCGGCATCTTCATCAGCGATCGTCGCTACCTCGGCAAGGGCTACGGGACCGACGCGCTGAATGCCCTCGTCGACTTCGGCTTCGGCGAGCTGCGGCTCGAGAGAATCGAGCTCGAGGTGTTCGACTACAACCTGCGGGCCATCCGCTCATACGAGAAGGCGGGATTCAAGACCGATGCAGTGCTGCGCCGCGCCCGCTTCCACCGCGGCGCGCACCATGACGTGCACCTGATGTCGATCCTGCGCGACGACTGGCTGGGGATGCCCCGCAAGCGAAGCTGGGAGCTGTCCGAGGTCTAGACCACGGGAAGGGCGATCAGGAAGGTGGTCCCGTCCGGGCCGGTCAGCTCGACGCTGATCCGGCCTCCGTTGGCGGCCAGGAGCTCCCTTGCGATGGTGAGGCCGATCCCGCTGCCGCTTCGCGGCTCGCCTGTGCCGCGGGCCTGGTCCGCCCGATAGAAGCGCTCGAAGACGTGCGACAGGTCCTCCGGCGCGATCCCGGGACCGGCGTCGCTGATCCGCAGCAGCGCTTCGTTCCCTGCCGCCTCGACGGCGACGCCCACTGTTGCCCCCTGCGGCGAATGCTGCGCCGCATTGGCGAGCACGTTGCGAAGCGCGCGGCCGACCTGGGTGGGATCCACCTCGACCGTCAGCAAGCTGGGCGCCTCCCTGGCATCGACCTCGACCTCCGCTTCTCTGAAGAGCGGCTCGATGGCCCGCATCGCCTCGCCCAGCATCTCGCCCAAGCCGATGACCTGCGGGCGGCGCTGGAGCACCGCCGACTCGGCGTCGACCAGCTCCCCGAGCTGCACGATCACGCCGGAGAGCGCCCCCGCCGCCGCCCGCGCCCGGTCGAGTTGCTCACGGTCCGCGGGCACGACCCCGTCCACCATCGCCTGAAGTTGCGACTCGAGCACCGTGGCCGGGGTGGCAAGGTCGTGGGCCATGTCGCTGGCGGCGCGTCGGCGGAGCATCTCGGAGCGCTGGACGCGTTCGGCCATGGCGTTGAACGCATCCGCGAGCTCGTGCGACTCCCGGTCCGGCCCGCCCTCGGCGCGGGCCGTCAGGTCCCCATGGCCCAGCCGCTGTGCGGCGGCGGCCCCACCCTGCAGCGGCCGGGTCAGGCGAGACGACAGGAGGAGCGAGAGCGCCACCACGACGACGATCGCCAGCAGGCCGGCGACCAGCAGGCTCAGGTTGAAGACCCGCAGGAACGCGGGGTCGGCGCGCGGCACGTCGATCTCCAAGCTTGCCTCCGAGCCGGGGATCGGCTCCGTGATCGTCTGCGTGGCGACGCCCGGCGGTAGCCGCCCAACGTCGACCAGCGTCTGACCCTTTGCGTCGACGAGGCGGACGTGCCCACGCATCGCGTTGGCCATGCGCCGTAGCACCACCTGCACACCGTGCATCGCCCGCGGCGCTGCGAGGTCGACTCCGGCGATCGCCCCCGCCACCACCGTGATCCGGTCCCGCTCCGCGGCGCTCAGCTCCTGTTCCAGCGACCCGCTGACGATGCGGTTCACTGCAAGGCCGGCGATCAGGAGGACCGCCAGCACCGCCGCAGAGAGCACCAGGGCCATGCGCAGGCCAAGCGGCTGGCCGCGAACCTGCTGCGGGCTCGACGTCAAGACGGGTCCCTCGCCGCAACCAGCCGGTAGCCGGTGCTGGGGATCGTCTCGATCAGCCACGGGTCGCCGGCGTCATCCCCCAGCTTGCGTCGCAAGTTTGCGACGTGGACATCCACCACGCGCTCGTAGACCTCGTCCGGGCGGCGCGCCACCGCTTCCAGGAGCTGCTCTCGCGCCAGGACCGCGCCGGGGCGGCGAGCCAGGGCCACCAGCAACGCTGCCTCCCCCGGAGTGAGGCGCCCGCTGTCGCCACCAGCGACGGTGTAGCGCCTCGAGCTCGGATCGAGCACCAGTCGGCCGGCTGCGAGGGAGAGGATCGCATCGCCGGGATCGGCGGGCTCCGGCTTCGATCGCCGCAAGATGGCGGCCACCCGGGCGGTGAGCTCATGCGGGTTGAACGGCTTGGCCAGGTAGTCGTCCGCGCCCCGACGCAGGCCCGCGATCCGCTCTGCGTCGGAGCGCTTGGCGCTGGTGATCAGGATCGGGACGTCCGCCTCTTCGCGAAGGGCCTCGAGCACGGCCTCGCCCTGCATCCCGGGCAGCATCAGGTCAAGGACGACGAGGTCCGCCCCATCGGCCGCGAACGCGGCCAGCGCCGCAGCGCCATCTCTCACATCGGTCACCGCATACCCGGCCCGCTCGAGATACAGCCGCAGCAGCCCGCGCAGCTGCGGCTCATCCTCGACGATCAGGATCCTGGCGCGCATGATTGGCGCATCCTATCGGGCGGCCGATTCAGAGGATGTAAAGGCCGAGCGGCCAGATCTTGACGCGTTCTTGATGGCACCCCTCGATGCTTCGCCAAGACGAGGTCGCAGCAAGCAACGATGCAACGAGGATGAAGACCGTGAAGAACATGAGGACCTTGGGCATCGCCGGCGGCCTGGTCGCCGCCGCGCTCGTGGGTGGAACCCTGATCAGCGCCGCCCTGGCGGCACCCGCATCGCGGGGTGCCGGGACATCGTCCGCGGACCTGGCCGATGGCGCGTATTGCGAGACTTGGCAGAAGTCCTTCGCCGATGAGCTGGGCGTCTCCGTCGACGACCTCCTCCCGGCGGCCAAGGCTGCAAGCATCGCGGCCATCGACGCGGCGGTTGCGGCGGGCGACCTGACCGCGGAGCGCGCCACCGCCCTGAAGGAAAAGGTCAATGCGGCCGTCGGAAATGGCTGCCCCTTCTTCGGCCACCCGTTCACAGGGGCTGGCGCTGGGCTCAAAGGCCACTTCGGCGGCCCACTGCTGAGCGTCGCGGCCGAGGCCCTTGGGATGGAGCCGGGCGAGCTGGTGCAGGCGCTGCGCAGCGGCGACTCGCTGCAGGATGTCGCGACGGCGCAGGGCAAGGACTACCACACCGTCACGCAGGCGATCCACGATGCGGTGAAGACCAAGCTGGACGCGGCCGTGGCCGATGGGCTCGACCAGGCCCGGGCCGACGCGATGCTCTCGAAGCTCGACGAGGCGCTAGCCGCGGGCGACTTCCCGGCATTCGGCCCGGGGCGTGGCCGCCTCGGACTCGGCCATGACGATGCCGACGAGTCGCCTGACGAGTCTTCCGCCAGCTAACGTCCCCCAACCCCATCGAGGCCGTCCCGCATCGCGCGGGGCGGCCTCTTCGCATCTCAATTCACTCGGCTACGCTGTGACAGTGACGAAGATCGGCTACGCGGCCATGCTCGAGCAGTTCCACCCAACGGACCTCCTCGAGTGGTGCCCGCAAGCTGAGGCGGCGGGATTCTCGGCTGGCTTCATGGTCAGCGAGCATTTCCAGCCCTGGACCCCGTCACAGGGCAACGCCGCCTTCGCCTGGACCTTCATGGGGGCCCTGGGACAGCGCACCTCGCTGCCGATCGGCCTGGCCGTGACCGCGCCGGGCTTTCGCTATCACCCTGCTGTCATCGCGCACGCGGCCGCCACCATGGGGGCGATGTACCCCGGACGCTTCTGGCTGGGACTGGGAGCCGGCGAGGCGCTCAACGAGCATGTCATCGGCGGCAAGTGGCCGGAGATCGGCGTTCGGAGCCACATGCTCTTCGAAGCCATCGAGATCATCAACAAGCTCTTCACCGGAGAGGTGGTGCGGCACTCGGGCGAATACTTCACGCTCGAGAGCGCCAAGCTCTATACGCGGCCCGACGCGCCTGTGCCCATCTACGTCGCCACCGCCGGCCCGATCAATGCGAAGCGGACCGGACGGCACGCCGACGGCATGATCACCGTCGGGGCAGCCGACGAGAAGATCCAGATGCTGTGGGGCAAATTTGCCGAGGGGGCCTTGCAATCTGGCCGCGATCCGCACACCATGCCGAAGCTGCTCCAGATCCACGTCTCCTGGGCCGAGACACGGGCCGTCGCCGAGGCGAACGCCGTCCGTGAGTGGCCGAACGGCGGGATGCCGTTCCCGAAGCAGGATGTTCGTCACCCGGAGGACTTCGCCAACATGGCGATGCTGGTCCGCCCCGAGCACTTCACGAACCGGGTCCTCATCTCCGCCGATCTCGATGAGCACGCGGCGCACGTCCAGAAGTTCGTCGACATGGGCTTCGACGAGGTGCACCTGCACAACGTGGGGCGCAACCAGGCAGAGTTCATCGCCGCCTTCGGCGAGAAGGTCCTGCCGCAGCTGCGGCTGGGCTGAGGCCTACTCCAGGTCGAACCACGCGCGCAGGCGCGCGGTGACCTCGATCTCCCCCGCCGCGATCTCGGTGGGCGCCGCCTCCGCAGCGGCCTGGAACATCCGCATCCCCCCGCGGAACGGGCTGGGCGAGCTGTCCGACTCCTCTTCGATGCGTCGCGGCGAACCGAGCTTGAGCCCGGCCGCCGCGGCCAGCGCCTCTGCCCGGGCACGCGCCACACCAACCGCCGTGGCTAGCGCCTCGCGTGACGCCGCCTCTGGATCCGCGAGCTCCATCGACGTGCCGTGGACCTGGGTCGCGCCCTCGTCCACCAGCGCATCGAGAATCGGCCCGAGCAGGTCGATGTCCCGCACGCGGATCGTCATCGGGCGAGCAGCCTGGTAGCCGGTGACCTTCGGGGTGCCGCGGCCATAGTCGTAGGTCGGCTGCACCGTCAGGGAGGGAGCCTGCACGTCGGCATCTGGTACCCCGAGCTCGCGCAACCGAGCGAGGATCGCTGTCGCCCGCTGATTTGCCTTGTCGCGGGCCGGAGCCGTCTGGCGGTCCTGCACGGAGACGGAGAGCGACACGACGGCCAGGTCCGGGACCCTCCGTACCGTCGCCTCGCCGCTGACCACGATCATCCGCTCAATTGGCTCTGCCATGACTATTCCACCGCCTCCCAGACCGATGCGATCCCCTGGCCGACGCCGATGCACATCGCCGCAAGCCCATACCGTGCGCCACGGCGCCGCATCTCATGGAGCAGCGTCGCCACCAGGCGCGCACCGGAGGCCCCCAGCGGATGGCCGATGGCGATCGCCCCGCCGTTGACGTTGACCTTCTCCGGGTCGAGCTCCAGCTCACGCATCACCGGCAGCGCCTGGGCCGCGAAGGCCTCGTTCAGCTCGACCAGGTCGATGTCGCTGACCGTGAGCCCGGCGCGTTCGAGCGCCTTGCGTGACGCCGGGATCGGTCCCAGGCCCATCGTCGCCGGATCCACGCCGGCAACCGCGCTCGAGACGAGCCGCGCAATCGGCTTGAGGCCCATCTCGGCCGCCCTCCCCTCGGACGTGACGAGGAGCGCGGCGGCCCCGTCGTTGATGCCGCTGCTGTTGCCCGCCGTGACCGAGCCGGAGGCGTCGCGCTTGAAGGCCGGCTTCAGGCCCGCCAGCTGCTCCAGGTTCGTCTCGGGGCGCGGGTGCTCGTCGCGATCGACGGTCGTGGTGGCGCCCTTGGAAGCGGGCGCCTCTATCGGCACCACCTCATCGGCGAAGCGACCTGCGGCCTGCGCGGCTGCCCAGCGCTGGTGCGAGGCGAGGGCGAATCGGTCCTGGTCCTCGCGGGTGACGCCGCAGCGTTCGACGACGTTCTCGGCGGTCTCCCCCATCGAGTAGGGGTAGTAGGCGTCGGCCAGGCGCGGGTTCGTGAAGCGCCAGCCGAGCGTGGTGTCGTACAGCGTCTGCTCGCCGCGCGGGAACGCGGCCGATGCCTTGGCGAGGACGAACGGGGCGCGGGTCATGGACTCAACGCCGCCTGCCACGAACAGGTCGCCGTCGCCCGCCACGATCGCGTGGGACGCGGCGATGACCGCCTGCATCCCAGATCCGCAGAGGCGGTTCACGGTCTGGCCGGCCACGTCGATCGGCATCCCCGCCAGGAGGGCGGCCATGCGGCCGACGTTGCGGTTGTCCTCTCCCGCCTGGTTGGCGCAGCCCAGGATCACGTCGTCGACGGCCCCGGGGTCCACGCCGGTGCGATCGAGGAGGGCACGGATGACGTGCGCGGCCATGTCGTCGGGCCTGACCTCGCGCAGCGCACCGGCGTAGCGACCGAAGGGCGTTCGCAGCCCGTCGACGACCACGGGTGTGCGGGCTGGATCGTGCTGGCGCATCAGGCGTGGATGCTAGCACCGGGTTAGGATCGCGCGACGTGACCGCCCAAGCGCTCCACGAGCTGCCGATCCCCGGCCAACGCCGCGCCTGGTGGCTGCGCGAGGCGCTTGCGGCCGAAGGACCGAGCCTGCTGGCCCCCTCCCTCTTCGGCGAGACGAGCGCCGACGTGGCGATTGTCGGTGGCGGCTACACCGGGATGTGGACTGCGTATTTCCTGGGCGAGATCGCGCCCGAGACGCGGATCGTGCTTCTCGAGGCCGATGTCTGCGGCGGCGGTCCCAGCGGCCGCAACGGCGGCTTCCTGCACGGCTGGTGGGAGTACCTCCCGTTCCTCGCGAAGCGCTACGGTCCGGCCGAAGGACTGCGCATCGCGGAGGCCTGCGACGAGGTCGTGGCCGGCGTCGGCGAGTGGTGCGAGCGCCACGCCGTCGATGCCCATTTCACTCCGAAGGGCTACCTGCGGGTGAACGCCTTCCCGAAGGCGGGCAACGACTGGGCCAGCTCGATCGCCGACCTCGAGCGGCTCGGCGCACCCGGTCAGCTCGTCCATGTGGATCGGGAGGGCGTCCAGGCGCGATGCGCCTCCCCCGCATTCGGCGCGGGCGTCTTCATGCCGAGCGCCGCGACCGTCCAGCCTGCCCTGCTGGCGCGCGGCCTGCGCCGGATCCTCCTCGAGCGCGGCGTGCGGATCCATGAAGGTACTTCGGTGGCACGAATCGAGCGCCGTCCCGGGGGCGTCCGCCTGCAGACCGCTCGGGGGAGCGTGCGTGCGGATCGCGCCGTGCTGGCGGTGAACGCCTGGGCAGCCGGTTGGCCCGGCTTCCGGACCCGGGTGCTCGCCTGGGGCAGCTACATGGTCGTCACCGAGCCGATCCCCGAACGCCTTGCCGCGCTGGGCTGGACCGGCGGCGAGGCGATCGCCGACTCGCGCTTCACGATCAGCTACTTCCGCACGACCCGCGACGGGCGCATCGCATTCGGTGCCGGGGTCGGCTCGGCCGGCTATGACGGACGTATCGGCCCGGTCTTCACCGCAGACCATCATGCCATCGAGCGCGTCGTCGCCAACTTCCGCCACCTCTTCCCGATGCTCGCCGACGTCCGCTTCGACGACGCCTGGGGCGGGCCGATCGACATCACTGCGGACCGGTTTCCGGAGATCGGATCGCACGAAGGCGGCGCCGTGCTCTACGCCCATGGCTTCGCCGGCAACGGTGTTGGCCCGGCTCGCCTGGCGGGTCGGATGCTGGCTGCCCGGATCGCCGGTCGCGCTGACCCGCTCGCGAGCCTTCCACTCTTCGGGCGGCGGCAGCGCTTCCTGCCGCCCGAACCGTTCCGCTATATCGGTGCGCGCGCCATCCGTGAAGCGCTCATCCGGCAGGACGACGCGCTCGACGCGGGGCGTCGTCCGAGGCTCCTGACCCGGGTGGTGGCGCAGGTGCCTGGCATGCTCGGATATCGGTTCAGGCACTGATGTCGGAATCGTTGACCCCGGCATGAGCCGCGGCGTAGCATCCCGCAATCCACCCTTGAGGAGACCGCCCGTGCCCGCCCGCATTCCCCGTGTTCCCGCGTGGTTCATTACCTTCGCCTGTGCAGCCCTGCTCCTGGCGGCGTGCCAGAACCAGGGCGGGTCATCGAGCTCCGCGGGAGCGTCGGCCTCGGCCGGGGCGACCGAGTCGGCTGCGGCCATCGAGCCGAATGAGCTGACCGTCCTCGAGTGGAGCGGCTATGAGGCCGAGGACTTCTGGACCGACTTCAAGACGGCCAGCCCTGACACGGCCGTCCACTTCGAGTACGGGACCAGCGACGCGGACATCCTGTCGCTCATGGAGGGCGGCAGCGCGGCCGATATCTTCCACTTCTACACCGGCTGGCAGCAGTTCTACGTGGACGAGGGCCTCGTCCAGGAGATCGACACCAGCAAGCTGACCAACTGGGACAAGGTGCCCGACGCCTTCAAGGCGATGGGCCAGGTCAACGGCAAGCAGTATTACCTGCCGTGGGACTGGGGCTTCACCTCGATCCTCTACAACACGAGCAAGGTGGCCGGCACCATCGACACCTGGAACGCCCTGTTCAACCAGTCCTACGCCGGCCACATCTCGATGTGGGATGACGGCCCCGCAGCGGTGACCGTGTCGTCGTATATCCACAACTACGACGAGACCGCCGTCACTGCCGACCAGCTTGCCGCGATCGAGGCCGAGTGGAAGCTGCAGAAGCCGCTGAACCTCCACTACTGGACGGGTGAGTACACCGACTTCTGCCCCGAGGTGCAGAGCGGCGACATCTGGGTCGCCTACGCCTGGCAGGGCTGCTACGCCACCGTGCTGTACGACGAGAGCCAGCCGGTCGCGTATGCGAACCCGAAGGAGGGTCGCAACTCGTGGGTCGGCCTGTATGGCATCAGCGCCAACACGGAGAGCTATGACCTCGCCCTCAAGTTCATCGATGACAAGCTCGCCGCGCTGACGTGCGGCAACGCCGTGACGCTCTTCTACTATGGCTGTGCCAACCAGGAGGTCATGAGCGCAATCGAGGATCCGGTGCTGATCCAGGCCTTCGGAATCGACGATCCGTCGATCCTGGCGAGCACCAACTTCACGCCGCCGGTGACCCAGCAGCAGCGGGACGACTGGACCGCCATGTGGGCCCGGGTGAAGGCCGAGTAACCTCGGCGATCTGACCTGGCGCGGCAGCGCCGACTGCAATGCTCGGACGGCGAGGAAGCCTCTGGTTCCTCGCCGTCCCGCCGTACCTGTGGCTCATCGGCCTCTTCCTGCTGCCCCTGGGGGTGGTAGCGGCGATCAGCCTGCTGCCCGGCTCCGGCAGGATCAACTTCACTGGCGGCTGGCCGTCGCTGAACCAGTACCAGCAGGTGCTGGAGACGCCAGCCTACCTGCGGCGGCTGGGCATCTCCGTCGGCATGGCCTTCGTCATCGCGGCATCGGCAACCATCCTTGCCTACCCGCTCGCGTACTTCCTCGCGTTTCGGGCGCGCCAGCGCGCGACGATCTTCCTGGTCCTGCTGCTCGTTCCGTTCGCCTCCAGCTACCTGCTGCGGGTGATGGCCTGGAAGCTCCTCCTCGGGCGCGAGGGGGCGATCAACTGGGTGCTTAGCTCGCTCGGCCTCGTCAAGGAGCCCGTTGGCCTCCTCGTCTACTCGCAGGCGGCGGTGGTGATCACCCTGGTGTACGTCTGGATCCCGTTCGCCGCGCTCCCGATCTACGCCGCCTTGCAGCGGGTCGATCGATCGCACCTCGAGGCGGCCGCCGACCTCGGCGCCGGCCCGTGGACCCGATTCGGACGGATCACGATCCCGTTGAGCCTGCCCGGAGTGCTCGCAACCTTTTTCATGGTGTTCATCCCCACCGTCGGTGAGTACGTCACCCCCTCACTGGTAGGCGGCATCGATGGCTTGATGTACGGGAATCTGATCCAGGACTTCTTCACGCGTGCTGGCAACTGGCCGCTCGGCTCGGCCATGGCCGTGCTGATGCTGCTGGCGGTGCTGATCCTGGTGACGCTGGCGCTGCGGCTGGTCGACCTTCGGAGGGTGGCGCCATGAGCGCGCGGAGCAAGGCCCTGCGGCTCGGCACGGCCGTAGGAGTCGGGCGGACGCGAGTGCCGCTCGGGCTGGCCTACGCGCTGATGATCGTCTTCCTGTACCTGCCCATCGCCGTCCTCTTCGTCTTCTCGTTCAGCACGAACAAGACCCTGAGGTTCCCGATTCAGGGGTACACCGTCGATTGGTACGCGCAGATCTTCCAGAACGAGCAGCTGCTCACCGCCGC
>JBDTYC010000002.1:0-33324 GCA_040005815.1 Chloroflexota bacterium | reverse complement strand
GCTTCAACCCGATGAAGCGGAACCGGGGCGGCGAGCAGGATCTCGACCACATCATTGCGGCCGCCGTGCGAGGCATGGACCGGGCCGTGCTCGAGTACCCGCAGGTTCGTGCTGGCCTGATCTTCTGCCTCGACCGCGCCTTCAGCCGTGACCTGAACGAGATCATCGCGGCCAAGGCGATCAGCTGGCACAGCCGCGGAGTGGTAGCGGTTGATATCGCCGGACCGGTCGATCGGGCCTTCCGGTTCGCCGACTATCGCGACCTCTTCGACGAATGCCGGCGCTCCGGGTTGGGCGTTACTGTGCACGCAGGTGAGACGGGCGGACCCGAGGAGGTGCGCGAGGCGATCGAGGCTCTCGAGCCCACGCGCATCGGGCATGGCATCAAGAGTGCCTACGACCCCGCGGTGATGGGGATGCTTCGTGAGCGTGGGATCGTGCTCGAGGTGTGCCCATCCTCGAACCTCACCACCCGGGTCGTCCGCAACGTTGCGGAGATGCGCTTCATCCTGCGGTCGCTCATCGACCACGCGGTCCCGTTCACGCTTTCGACAGATGGGCCCGAGATGCTGCGCACCCACCTTCGCGATGAGCTGGCGCTGATGCTTCGGACCGAGATGATGACCCCGGACGAGATCGCTCAGGCGATCGAGACGGCCCATGCGGCCTCCTTCCTGGCCGATGGGCCGCCGCCGCTCGAGGCATCCGTTGTGGGCGCGCCGATCGCCCTCGAGATCGAGGTCTAGGCTGATAGACTCCCGGCCGTGTCCTCGATCTGGCGGCCGGTCCGGGAGCGGAACCCTGCCCGCAGCCTGATGGTCGTGGTCGCCCATCCGGGCGACGAGGCGTTCGGATTCGGCGGTGCGATCGCCCACGCGGCGGCCTCAGGTGCGTACACCGTGGTGGTCTGCGCCACCCGCGGCGCCTTTGATCGGCGGCTCCTCGACCGGGCCCCCGCCCCCGGCGGCCGCAATCGCTCCTACCAGAAGCCGGTGGTCTGGCGGAACCTGGACACCGTCCGCGAGGACGAGCTGCGCCGCTCGGTGGGGCTGCTGGGGGTGCGCGTCCTGCGCATGCTCGACTACGCCGAGGAGGGCCTCGCCAAGGTCGACCTCGACGAGCTGGTTGGCCGCATCGTGCAGCCGATCCGCATGCACCGGCCGGAGGTGATCCTGACCTTCGGACCGGACGGCGTCACCGGCGACCCCGATCACGTCGTCGTCGGCCGCGCCACGCAGCTCGCCTTCGAGCGCGCCGCCGAGCCGCTGGCGTACGAGGACGACCTGGAGGAGGACCAGGTTGCCTGGCGCGCCGCGAAGCTCTACCAGCTGGTCGTCCCCAGCTCGACCCTGCAGGCGCTCGGCGATCGATCTCCCGAGAGCTACGGGTCGCCGGACGGCACCGACACGCTGACGCTCGAGCTCGGCGAGCTGGCGCAGGTCAAGCTCGGCGCGATTCGTCGCCACGTCTCGCAGACCGGGTCCGCGGGCCCATTCCACGATTGGCGGCCTGAGGTGCGGGATGCCTTCCTTGGCACGGAGCACTACCGGCTCGCCGCGTCGAACCTGCCTCTCGCAGCGGGCGGGAGCGGGCCACAGCGCGAGTCCGGGCTGTGGGACGGCCTCGCCTAGGCCGAGACCCCGCTGGGCTCAACATAGGTAGCATCGGCCCCAGCCCTCCTCTGGTACGCTCCTGGGGCCGAAGGCCGCTTCAATCCGGAAAGGAACGCCCCCTGACCACCCTGGATCAGCTCACCGACGAGAACATCATGGCCGCCCTGTCGCTGGTCAAGGACCCCGAGATCGGGAAAGACCTCGTCAGCCTGGGGATGGTCAAGTCGATCGAAATCACCGGCTCGGTGGTGGACCTCACGGTCGAGCTCACGACGCCGGCCTGTCCGTTGAAGGCGAAGATCGAGTCGGACATCGTCGACGGCCTGGCAGCCCTTGGCGCCACCACGGTCAAGGTCGATTGGGCGAGCAACGTGAAACGCTCGTTTGGCGGACCCGCGGCGGATCTGATCCCCGGAGTCAAGAACACGATTGCCGTCGCCTCCGGCAAGGGCGGCGTGGGCAAGACCACCGTGGCGGTGAACCTGGCCGTCAGCCTGGCGCGCGACGGCGCGCGGGTGGGTCTCCTCGACGCCGATATCACGGGCCCCAACGTGCCGCTCATGATGGGCACCAGCGGATCCCACGTCACCGGCGTCGGATCGCGGGTCAACCCCGTCACGGCGCATGGCGTGCAGATGATGAGCATCGAGTACTTCCTGACCGGGGGAGCGCCCGTCATCTGGCGCGGCCCGCTGATCCATTCCGCGATCCAGCAGTTCCTCCGCGACGTCGAATGGGGTGAGCTCGATTACCTGATCGTCGACCTGCCGCCGGGGACTGGCGACGCGGCCCTCAGCCTGAGCCAGCTCATCCCGCTCTCGGGCGCTGTCGTCGTCACCACGCCGCAGGAGGTGAGCCTGCTCGACGCGCGCAAGGCGATCGCCATGTTCAACAAGGTGAACGTGCGGACCCTGGGCGTGGTCGAGAACATGAGCGGCTTCATCTGTCCCCATTGCGGCACCGAACACGACATCTTCGGGACCGGCGGCGCGGCCGGCCTCGGCCGCGAGCTGGGCCTCGAGGTGCTGGCGCGGATCCCGCTCGAGCCGGCCGTGCGGACCGGCGGCGACGCCGGGGCGCCGATCACCTCCACCCAGCATCCGTCGAGCGACACATCGATTGCAGCCGCGGCGCTGCGCGAGCTGGCCCGCACCGTCGCTGGACGGATCAGCGTCATCGCCGAGCCCTTCGCCGGCGCACGGGCGAGCTAGGTACCACCCAGAAGTCCTCCTATCGGGGGATTGCCCAGGCCGTCCGCGTGGGCAGAATGCCGCCCATGCGGATCGCGGTGCTCGCCGACCTGCACGCCAACCTGCCCGCCCTGCGCGCGGTGCTCGATGACGTGCTCGCACTTGATTGCGAAAAGATGTGGTGCGTCGGCGACATCGTAGGGCGTGGCCCTCACCCCTCCGAGGTCGTGGACGAGCTGCGAGCGCTTGCCGTCCCGACGATCCAGGGCAATTGGGACGATGCCGTCGCGATGCGCCGCGAGCACCCCGGGGTCGCCTGGCCCGATACCGAGGCCGAGGTCGCCGGGCTCGCCTCGCTCGAATGGACGATCAACCACCTCTCTGAGGACCAACGCTCGTGGCTGCGGAAGCTGCCCGGCAGCGAGCGGTTCCCCCTCGATGACCGATCGGTCCTTCTCTTTCACGGCTCGCCGACCCGCCAGAACGAGTACCTGTGGAGCGATCGGCCGAGCCGCGTCTTCGCCCGCGTGGTCAGCGACCAGGGCGATGACCTGCTCTGCTTCGGGAACACCCACGAGGCCTTCCATCGGCTGGTGGGGAAGAGCCATTTCATCGCGGCCGGCTCTGTCGGCTGCGGAACGCTCGACGACATGAGCGCGAAGTACGCGGTGATCGACATCGCGGGGCCCGACGTGATGGTCAACTTCCGGTCGGTGCCGTACGACCACTTCAGCGTCGAGGCCGATATGCGGGCCGCCGGCCTGTCGCCGCTCCTGCTGCGCGTGCCTCCTGCGTCCCACGTGGCGCTCGAGGCCGACGCCGAGCACCTGGTTGAGGCCTAGTTCGACGACGTTTAGGCGGTCGTCTGCTCGCGCTCGTACGGCTGCCCGTCTGCAGCCGGCGGGATCGACCGGCCGACGACGCCGGCCAGGATGATGATCGTAACGAGATATGGCAGGGCATCCCAGGTCTGCCGCGGCAGCTGCGTCACCAAATCCCCTAGGCTGCCGGTCGGCGGGTTGAAGCCGATGACCTGGCCAAGGGCCGCAAAGGTAGAGAAGAGGATCGCCGCGCCGAATGCGCCGATTGGCGTCCAACGCCCGAGGATCATCGCCGCCAGCGCGATGAAGCCCCGGCCGCCGCTCATGCCTGCCTGGAACTGATTGGTCGCCTCCATGCTGAGGAACGCTCCGGCCAGCCCAGCTAGTATCCCGCCGGCCATGACATTGCGATACCGAAGCCGAATGACGTCGACCCCGGCCGTCTCCACCGCGCGTGGGTGTTCCCCAACCGCGCGAGTACGAAGGCCCCAGCGTGACCGGAACAGGAGGATCTGGAGCACTACGGCCAGCACGATCACGGACATTGCGATTGGCCCTTGGTTCAGGAACATCGCCACGATCCAGCCGACCACCGGAGTGTCGGTGATGGCCTTGGGCGGTACGAACGCGGCGAAGCTCCCACCGCTCGTTGGCGAGAAGGGGGAGATGATCGTGTTGAGGTAGCCGGTGAGGCCAAAGGCAGCGATGTTGATGATCGTGCCGCTGATGATCTGGTCTGCCTTCACGGCGATGGAGAGCCAGGCGTGGACGCCCGAGATGAGCAGCGCCATCAGCAGTGCGGCCGCCAGTGCGATCAGGAGCGTGGGGGTTATGCCGAACGGGAGGCTCGAGGTTTGCCCGAGATATGGCCCGAGCGCGACGCCGACCGCCCAGCCCGTGAACGCGCTCGCCAGCATCGTTCCCTCGATCGCGATGTTGACGACGCCGGATCGCTCGCACATGACGCCGCACAGAGCCCCCAGGGCGAGCGGCGCCCCGGCTCGCATGATAAGGGGTGCAATCGGCGGAACGACCATGATGATGTAGCCGACCAGCTGGAACACGAGCCCGAGGATTGGGATTCCATACAGACCGTTGATGAACGGGTCCATTAGCCCGGTGCCTCGACCGGGGCCGGCGGCTCGACGCTTCCGGGGCTGACCAGACCGCCACGGGCCGCGGTCAGGCGAAATAGCCGCTGCACCGCGGGGCCGGCGACGAGGAACAGGAGGATCGTGGCCTGGATGACGTCGATCAGTTCCACCGGGATGCCGGCCCTGATCTGCATGAGCCCTGAGCCAGCCCGCATGGCACCGAAGAGTAGTGCGGCGAAGGGGACGCCCAGTGGATTGGAACGGGCGACAAGCGCGACAGCGATCGAGTCGAACCCAACCGTCGTCGTAAAGGTCGAGTTCATCTGGTGGTTGATGCCGAGGATGACACCGGCGCCGGCCGTGCCGGCGAGCAGGCCCGCCATGGTCATCGCCAGGATAATCAGGAGTCGCGGGCGCATCCCGGCATAACGCGCCGCGTCCGCGTTCGCCCCGACCGTGCGGATCTCGAAGCCGAGCGTCGTCCGGTACAGCAGCCACCACATGACGACCACCGCTGCGGCCGCAACCAGGATCCCGAGGTGGCCGTTTCGGCCGATGAGGATCGGGTAGGCGGCGTTGCCCACGGCGTACGTCACGGGCGACGGAGATTGTGGCACGCCCAGGGGTCCCGTCACGGCCCAGGTCAGGACGAAGCCGGCCACGTAGTTGAGCATGATCGTGGTTACCACCTCATGCGCTCCCGAGATGGCCTTGAGGAATCCGGGGATAAATCCCCACGCCGCGCCGGCGAGCATGCCGCCGGCGAGGGCGATGGGAATGGCGATCGGCGGTGGGGCGTCACTGACCGCGACACCGACGGCTACTGCGCCCAGCGCGCCCATGACGAACTGGCCCCCGGCGCCGATGTTGAAGAGCCCGGCCTTGAACCCGACCGCGACGGCGAGTCCGCCGAGGAGGAGCGGTGTGGTGGACACCAGCGTGTTGACGATCGCCGCCTCGTGCCCGAACGACCCGTCGAGCAGGGCGAGATACGAAGCGATCGGGAGCGTCGGATCGAAGGCGTGATCGGGCAGGAGCAGCTCCGAGGCGAGGATGACGACGGCCCCGACGACGAGAGCTGCGACGATGGACACGACCGGCAGGGCGCCGACCAGCCACGCCTGGCGGGCGATCCGGGTCACGGCGTCGCGCAGCGATCTCGACTTGCCGGTCACGGGGCCATGATGGCTGCGCCCGCCTCGGGTCGATTCTGGCCGCCCGTGGCCATCAGAATGCCGACGTCGTTCTTGTCGGCGGTTCGACCGTCCATGACTGCGACGATCACACCGCGGTACATCACCGCGATCCGGTCTGCCATCTCGAGCACTTCGTCGAGCTCGGCGGACACGAGCAGCACAGCCGCGCCGGCATCTCGCTTGGCGATCACCTGGCGGTGGATGAACTCGATGCTGCCGACGTCCAGACCGCGGGTCGGCTGGTCGAGGATGAGGAGCGACGTATCGCGCCCGAATTCGCGCGCGACCACGACCTTCTGCTGATTCCCGCCAGACAGAGTCCGAACCGCGGCGTCCGCCGAGCCCGTCCGTACGTCGAACTCGCCGATGCTCCGGACGGCGGCCCGCTCGATCGCCTCGTCGTTTCGTAGCAGGCCTTTGGCGAATGGGGCTCGGTAATAGGACGTGAGCACGATGTTGTCGGCGACCGCGAATGGGAGGACGAGGCCGAACCGCTGGCGGTCGGCAGGGACATACCCGACGCCTGCCTCGTTCATGCCACGCGGCGACCAACCGGTCACGGGGGCGTCGCGAAGGGTCACCGAGCCTCCAGACGGTCGTCGCAGACCGTACAGGGCCTCGACCAGCTCGTCCTGGCCGTTGCCAGCGACGCCGGCGATGCCAAGGATCTCGCCGGCGCGAATCTCCAGGCTGACCCCACGCACGACCTCATTGCCGCGGTCGTCCTTGACCCGAAGAGCGTCGACCCGCAGGACGACATCGCCGGGATGGGAGGTCCCGCGGTCGATCGTGAGCTCGACCCCTCGACCGACCATCAGCTCGGCCAGGTCCTCCTCGTTCGTCTCTGCCGGCAGGCGCTCGCCGACGACCCGGCCGCGGCGGATGACCGTGATCCGATCCGCGATTTCGAGGACCTCGTACAGCTTGTGACTGATGAAGATGATGCTGTGCCCCTCTGCGGCCAGGTTCCGCAGGACGGCGAAGATCTCTTGGGTCTCCTGGGGGGTCAGGACCGCGGTCGGTTCGTCGAGGACGAGGATGCGGGTGTTGCGGTAGAGGGCCTTCAGGATCTCCACACGCTGCTGCCAGCCGACCGACAGGCTGCCGACGCGTGCGTCGGGATCGATCTCGAACCCAAACTGGCGGCCGAGCTCGATGATGCGGCGTCGCGCTGCACTGCGGTCGATGAAGATCGGTCCGGCCATCGGCTCGAGGCCAAGCAGGATGTTCTCGGCCACGGTCAACACCGGCACGAGCATGAAGTGCTGATGGACCATGTCGATACCGCGGCTGATGGCATCCGCTGGTCCGTTGATCCGAACCGGCTCGCCGTTCAGCAGGATCTGGCCCTCATCGGGCGTTGCGAGCCCGTAGAGCACGTTCATCAACGTCGTCTTGCCCGCGCCGTTCTCGCCGAGCAGCGCATGAATCTCACCCGGCCTGACAAGCAGGTCGATGCGATCATTGGCGACGACGCCCGGATAGCGCTTCGTGATGCCGCGCATCTCAATCGCGGGAGCGACGATCACGTCAGGTGGTTGTGCCATCGGTCCGCCCATCTAGAGCGAAGGGAGATGAGAGGACGGGTCGGCATGACTGCCGACCCGCCCTAGGGTTTCAGCGAGATCCGCCGATCACTTCGGCGGGACGCCACAGTCCGCGGGGCACGTCGTCAGCGTGCCGGCCTTCATCGCAGCGAGAGCGTCGTCCAGCTTCCCCTGCAGGTCTGCGCCCACCGCGCCGGCATTTGTGTGGAAGTCGGACACCCCGACCCCATCATTGGTCGCCTCGAAGACCAGCGGCCCAGCGCCAACGGGTCCGGCACTGAGCTTCTCAATAGCCTGTGCCACCGACAAGGACAGGTGCTTCTCGGCACTGGTCAGGATGCACTTGTCATCGGCGGCGTACGAAAGGAACTGGTCGACGTCGACCCCGATGGCCCATAGGCCCTTGTCGCACGCCGCATCCAGAACGCCGTTGCCAGTGAGGCCGGCGACCGCGAAAAAGACGTCCATGGTCGGGTTCGAGGCCAGCAGATTCTGGGCGAAGAGCTTGCCACCCGCCTGGTCCCCGAAGGACTTCACCGGATCGTATGACGTCGTCACGTACGCCGACACGACTTTGGCGTCAGGCTTGATGGACTTGGCACCAAGCTCGTAGCCCTGGATGTAGCGGACGCAGGGTCCGCATGACGTCAGGCCGCCGACGGCGCCAACGACGCCGCTCTTGCTGACCGACGCTGCGACCATGCCGGCCAGGTAGCCGGCTTGGTCTTCCTTGAAGACGAGCTGGATGTACTTCGGCAGGAGCTTCGTCGCGTCGCCCTTGCACGCGTAGGTCGGGTCGAACTTGCCCAGCTCGTCGACACAGAAGTCCTTGCCTGGGCCGACCTGCTGGTCAACGCCGACGAACCACACGTTCGGATTCGCCTGGGCAGCGTTGATCGTGTCTGCGCCGAGGTTGAACCCCGCGGTCACGATGATGTCGGTCTTTTCGTCGACCAAGGACTGGATCGCCGAGGCGTACTCGGTCGCGTCCTTCGGGATGATGACCTTTGGTTTAGCGGCACCGATGGCGGCTGCGCCCTCGACGGCTCCCTTGTAGGAGTACTCGTTGAACCCCTTGTCGTTGATCCCGGCGTTGTCGGACACGAAGCCGATCTTCAGGTCGCTGTGGGGCGCCATCGACGCCGCACCTGATGCCGCGGCCGACGCTGTGCTCGACCCTGCGGCCGACTCAGTTGGCGACTGGCCGCTGCTGCAGGCCGCGAGCACCATCATCAACGATACGAGGGCGGCGGTCGCGCCGAGCCATCGCTGCTTCCGCATGGATTCTCCTTCTCCCCTCACTCATTGATGGCCGGCGCTACTGCCGGTCGCGGGGGTGTCGGTTGCGTGCTGGCCCGAGGGCGAGGCCGGCGCGAATCCGCGCGATCATACTGCGCCGCCAAGCGGCGGCTCAAGTGCTTTGTGCGGTTGGCATCCCTATCATCCGTCGGCATGGACCGATCCGGCGGGCCGACCCTTCGCCTCATCATCTTCGACCTCGACGGGGTCATCTATCGCGGGCGGCAGCCGGTCTCGGGCGCCGCCGCGCTTGTCGCCGCGCTTCGCGAGGCGGGGCTGCTCGTGCGCTTCGCCACGAACAACTCGATGGCCAGCCGGGCGATGTACGTGCCACGCCTGGTCGAAATGGGGATACCCGCCCAGGTCGACGAGATCGTGACCTCGACCTCCGCGACCATCGACCACCTCCGCGCCCACCTGCCTGACGTCCGCCGTGTCCTGGCGGTCGGCGCCGTCGGGATGCTCGAGGAGCTGCAGTCCGCAGGATTCGAAGCGATCGCCGCGGGGGATGCCGTTGACGCCTCCTATGACGGAGGGCCGCTGGGGACGGAATACGACGCAGTGATCGCGGGCCTGGACCCGGCCTTCGACTTCCGGCGGCTGGCCGCCGCTACGACCGCGATCCGAGCGGGCGCCCGCTTCATCGCCACGAACGCCGACCTGCGCTACCCGACGCCCACCGGCTTCCTGCCGGGAGCGGGGTCGATCATCGCCGCCCTGCGTGCTGCCAGCGGCAGCGACCCGCTCGTCATCGGCAAGCCTGAGCCGGGGATCTTCACCGCCATCCTGGAACGTGCCGGAGTCCCGGCGGACGAGGCGGTGGCGATCGGCGACAACCCCGATGCCGACATGGTTGCCGCCCGTCGCGCCGGGATGGGGTCGATCCTCGTCCTCACTGGCGTGGCCGATAGAGCGATGTCGGCCACGCTCGAAGGAGAGCGCCGTCCCGACCACGTCGCCGACGATCCGGACGCGGTCGCGGCGATCCTACTGCCGGGCGTCAGCTGATGGCGCGATCGTCGGCCGCCCAGGCCGACCAGGCCAGCTCGGCGGCACGCATCATCGGGTCGAGTACCAGGCGCGGCCCAAACGCGCGACGGAACCCGTTGACAGCGATGGCCGCCAGCTCGGCGGCGGTGAGCCGCAAGGCGACCGCGGCCTTGGCCATTTCTTCGGTGAGCGTCGTGTTCGAGACGGTGCGATCGTCGGTCGACAGGGTGACGCTCACGCCAGCTCGATGGAGCATCCCCAGCGGATGCGACGCCAAGTCCGCCACGACCCCCGCCTGCACGTTGCTGGTCGGGCACATGTCCAGCGTCACGTCGCGCTCGCGCAGCAGCGCCATGACCTCGGCATCGTCCGCGGCGGTCACGCCATGCGCGATCCGCCGCACATCGAAGCTGAGCACCTCGCGGATCCGCTCCCGCCCGGCCACCTCGCCCGCGTGTGCCGTAAGCGCCAGGCCACCCGCGGCCGCGGCCACGAATGCCGCAGCGTGGGGCGGCGCTGGATACGCGGCCTCCGGCCCGGCCAGGTCGAACCCGATCACCGGCGGCCCGAAGGCAGCCGCCGACAGGGCCAGCTCGACGTTGGCAGATGGCGGGTGGGAGCGCATGGCGGTCACGATGAGGCCAATGAACGGGGTGCGCGGACCCAGGCGTGAGGACGCCTCGGCGAGTCCGTCGGCAACCGCGCCGATCACGTCGTTGACCGACATTCCACGCTCCAGGTGCAGGCGCGGCGCCCAGCGGACCTCGGCGTACGTGAGCCCCTCGTCGGCGAGCGTCTCGACCAGCTCGGCCGTGACGCGCCGCAGCGAGCCCGCGGTCTGGAGCAGCGAGATGGGGAGGTCGAAGAAGCTGAGGAGCTCCGCCTGGTCAGCACATCGAGCCGGACCCACCAGTCGTGCAACGGCATCTTCGAGCGTGAGCGTCTGGCCGGTCTCGGCGGCCAGCTCCACAGCGGATCGAGGGCGCAGCGAGCCATCGAGATGCAGATGCAGCTCTGCCTTGGGCAGTCTCCGCAGGCGGTCGAGGTCCACGGCCAGATGATAGGTGCCGCCGGTCGTCACCGAGCGGCGATCGGCATCGCCGTGGGGTTGGCGGTTGCGGTCGGCTTTGGCCTCCGTGCGGCCGATTCGGCGGCCGCCGATCCTGCCGCCGCCGCCGCCCGGGAGGCCAGGCTGCTCGAGGCAGCCGACGGCGCCGACGTTACGCTCCTCCGCCTGACCCGAGGGCTCGAGGCAGCACGCGACCATGCCCGACGCGGGACTGCCTTGACAGTCGAGGGCGAGGCACCGGCCCCCGAGATTATCATGGCGGCGGAGCTGCTGGCCGCTGCCGGGGAGGATGCCACCGCCGCCAGAGGGGCGCTCCGTTCGCTGGCCGGCATGGCAGCCGCCATCCGACCGGGAGCGGATGTTCCGACGCTCTCCTACGGCGGGCCTGACCTCCAGCAGATGGCCGCCCAGCTGCGATCCGGGGCTGAGGCCGCGACCACGTTCGTCGAGCGACGGCACGCCACCGAGGCGGTGGTCGACGCGCTGGCGGCGGCGCTCGCGGCGCTTGACGGGGACGACCCGACGGCGGCCCTCGCCGCCCTCGACGAGGCCGATGCTCCCCTCGCGCTGCTCGAGGCCTGGGAGGAGCGGTCGCCGCTGTTCAGGTACTGGATGACGACCAGTCGTGACCTGATCGCTGCCGCGGGCGACATCGCGCGAGCGACGATCGCAAACGACCCAACGGCGGTGGAGGCCGCGGCGAAGCGCTACGCGGCGGCCGCCGAGACGGCTCGTGGCGCGGACAACGCCCTGGCCTTCACGCTCAGCGAGGAGGGATCGGCGATCAGCGGCACGCCACTCCGCCGCCTCGCGGCAGCTGCTGACGAGGCAGCGGACGATCGATCGGCGCTCCAGGCGTTGCTCCAGCCGACCTCCTGAACCACCACCATCGGGTCCTATACTTGCCGGGCCGATCCGCGCGGACGCGCTGCGACCGGCCCCTTCTGAACCGAGCCTGAGGAGCATCGATGCGCGTTCGTGCCGATTCGAGCAAGCCGGCGTCGGTGCAGGCCGACGTCCTCGCGGTCCCGATCTATCGCGAGGACCGCGAGCCCTCAGCCGACCTTGCCGAGCTCGATGCCGCCACCGGTGGCGCCATCACCCGCACGCTGGCGTGGGGCGAGTTCAACCCGCTCGAGGACGAGACCGCGCTCGTGGAGGTCGAGGGCATCGGCGCGGCACGAATCCTCTTCGTCGCATCGGGCCGCCGCGGCCGAGGCGCGTGGCGAGCGCGGCGGAGCGCCTCCAAGGCGGCTCGCCGGCTCCAGGGTCGCGGTGCGGCGAGCATGGCCTTCTGGCTGCGGGATGGCGAGGACGCGGACGGCTATGCCGCGGCCGCCATCGGTGCCAGCCAGGGGACGTATCGACCCTATGCCTATTACGGCCGCGTGCGCGACACCGCGGCCATGCTCCGCAGCGTCGAAGAGCTGATTCTGATCGGCGAAAACGCTCCGGAGGACGGTGTCCTCGCTGACGCGACGGCCGTCGCCGATGGGGTCGAGTGGGCGCGCGAACTGTCGAACCGATCCGCGAACGACTTGTACCCCGAGAAGATGGCCGAGCTCGCTCGCGGCCTGGTCGAGGACGGTTGCACGGTCGAGATCCTGGGTCCCTCCGAGATGCAGGCCCTGGGGATGGGAGCGCTGCTTGGGGTCGGGATGGGCGCTGCCCACGAGCCGCGGCTGATCGCGGTCAAGCTGCCGGGCTGGGAGGCTGGCGGGGATCGACGGCTGGCGATTGTCGGCAAGGGGGTCTGTTTCGACTCTGGCGGGATCAGCCTCAAGCCGCCGGAGCGGATGGAGGAGATGAAGCACGACAAGGCCGGCGCGGCGGCGGTGCTCGCCGCCGCCCGCACCGTCGCCCGTCTCGCACCGCAGACGCCGCTCATGGCGGTCGCCCCGATGGTCGAGAACATGCCCGGCAGCGCCGCCCAGCGCCCAGGCGACGTGGTGAAGGCGATGAACGGCAAGACCATCGAGGTGATCAACACCGATGCGGAGGGGCGCCTGATCCTGGCCGACGCTCTCCACTGGGCCGAGAAGCAGGGGGCGACGCACATCGTGGACGTGGCCACCCTGACGGGTGCGGCCTCCGTCGCGTTCGGCGACCTGATCAGCGCCTACTTTGCGCGGCCGCGGGAGTGGGGGAGCCGGGTGGCCGCGGCCGCCGAGGCCACGGGGGAGTGGTTCTGGGAGATGCCGCTCGCGACCGAGTACCGCGACACGCTCGACTCGGCCCACGCGGACATCGTGAACTCCGCCTCCCGCGAGGGATCGTTGATCAAGAGCGCCGTCTTCCTCTCCGAATTCGTGACGGTGCCCTGGGTGCACGTCGACATCGGTGGGTCCGCGTATCTCATCAAGGACAAGGCGCACAACCCAAAGGGATCGCTGGGAACCACCGTCTCGACGCTGGTTCGCCTGGCGCGCGACTTTGCGGCGGCCTAGCGGACGTTGACGATCATGGCGCTGGTCGCGGGCATCGCCTTCGCCGCGATCGGCGCCATCGCGGAGCGGCTGGCGAGCGTCTGGCCACCCGACGAGGCTTCCAAGCGGCCGCCGGGCCTTCGAACGGTCCTTCTGGCGCTCGCCGCCGGATTGGTCGCCGGGGCGATCGCATGGCGTTCGACGCTCCCCACCTGGGCGCTTGGGGTGCACCTGCTGATCCTCGCCATCCTGGTCCTGCTGACCGCGACCGACCTCGAGCAGCGCCGACTTCCCCATCTTCTCCTCGACCCCCTCATCGTCGTGGGCGTCCTCTTCGTCCCATTTAACCCAGCCGTCGGCTGGGGGGATGCGCTGATCGGGGCCGCGGCGGCGGTTGCGTTCATGGGGGTGCTGGGCCTCCTCGTCCGCGGCGGGGTTGCGCTCGGCGACCTGTACCTGGTCGGCCCCATCGGTTTGGTTGTCGGATGGCCCGCGATCTTCGTCGCCATCTTCGTGGCCGGCCTCCTCTCCGCCCTCTTCAGCGCGCTCCTGCTGGTGACGCGGCGGGCGGGGCTGAAGAGCTACATCCCATTCGGGCCGTTCCTGGTGGCGGGGATGGTCGTGACTCTGCTCCGCGACCCCGCCCTGCTCGGGCCGGTTGGCGCCGCCCTCATCTCGATGCGGCTGCCCCTCAACTAGCACCCGGCGGCCGCAGCCGATCCGGACCGGGACCAAGGGGTTGACCGCAATTCCACTGCGTCGGGTATTCTTTGGCCCTCCGGCTGGGCGCCGGGGACGCTCTGGGTCCCGCGCGCAAGCCCTCGCGCCGCGGCTCGAAGCATTCAGGACCAGCGACATCAGGGAGTCATGTCGATCGCCATTCGCCCAGCCGCGCCGTGGGTCGCCACCTTCCTGCTCCTGACGGTTGCCGTTGCACCGTTCCAGTGGCAGTCGGAGGTGCGCGCGACCGATCCGACCGTCGACGGTGCGGTGAACGAGCAGACGCAGATGGAGACGGAGCTCGCGCGCCAGCGCACGCAGCTCGCCGAGCTTCAGCGCCAGGAGGCCGACCTGGCTGCCAGCCTGCGCAGCATCAGCGGCGACCTCACCAGCGTTGGCCTCGAGATCGAGCAGGCGGCGCGCGACATCGAGGAGGCGTCGCGAAACCTCGAGCATGCGCGCGGCGAGCTGCGCAAGTACGAGGCCGACATCTCGAACCTCGAGCAGACGCTGGTCGACCTCGCCAGCGGCATCGAGGTCTCGAAGGTCGAGCTGGTCGAGCGGGAATTGCTCCTGCAGGACCACATGCGGACCGCCTACGAGCAGAGCCAGACCTCGGTCCTGGAGGTCCTCCTCTCCACCGACTCATTCACCAAGGCGTCGAGCGAGCTCTCCTACATGCTCACCCTCTCCGACGAGGACCGGAAGCTCGCCACCGAGATTCGAAACACCCGCGAGCGGCTCGAGGTCCGCAGCCAGACGCTCGGCGTCGGCAGGGACACACTCACGAAGCTGCGCGATGCGGCCGCCGCCCGGGCCGATGCGCTGGCCGAGCAGCAGATGCAGCTGGACGCGGCCCGCGCGGCGCTCGAGGAGAAGCGCGCACAGCTGCAGGAGATGCAGGACGCGCAGGAGCAGCGATTCGCCACCCTCAACCAGAGCGCGGACGCACAGCACGAGCTGATCGCCGCGCAGGAGCAGCAGCTCGCGGCGCAGCAGGCGCTGGTCGACAAGCTGAAGGCAGCGGCGGACCGGCTCGACCTCGCGTATCGTGGCCGCTTCGACTGGCCGGAGCGCGGGGCGTTCCTCATCACCCAGGAATTCGGTCCGACCAGGTTCAACGCGTTCCACACGGGACTCGACATGTCGTACGTGAGCCGCTGTGGTGGGCCGATCTATGCGGCCGGCGACGGCATCGTCCTTGCCGATGGGCGCCCGAACTCGAAGTACGGCGACTGGGCCATCGGGGTCGTGATCGGCCACTCGCAGCGCCTGGCGACGCTCTACTGGCACATGTCGCGCGAGATCGTGACAGTCGGCCAGGAGGTCCACGTCGGTGACGTGATCGGCTACGAGGGAGCCACCGGCTTCGCGACGGGCTGCCACCTCCACTTCGAGGTCCAGTTCGACGGCACCCCGCAGAACCCGAGGAAGTACCTGCCCTAGCCGATGAGGCCGTCGCCGGCGGCACGATTCGACCGATTCACCTGCATGGGGTACCGTTCGCGCGATGCACCCGGCCATGCAGCGGCGCCGTCATCGGCTGATGATCCGCCGCACTACCCAGCGTCGCAGTCCACGACGCGGGCTCGCAACGTTCCTGATCGTCGCCGTCGGGGTCTTCGTGCTGTTCGTGGGTGGGACCGTAGCCGGGACCGGGGCGGGCCTCTTCGCCGCCTATGACTACTTCTCGACCGGCCTCCCTGATCCGCACATCATTGACGGCATCGACATGCCGGCCAGCACGTATGTCTACGACCGGACCGGCACCGTCCTCCTCGCGAGGTTCGAATGCGAGAACCGCGAGGAGGTGCGCTTCGCCGAGCTCCCCGATGCGATCGTGAATGCGACGGTCGCGGCCGAGGATCGCACCTTCTGGACCAACGACGGGATCGACTACACCGCCGTCGCCCGCGCCGCGCTCGCCAACCTCCGGGCCGGATCGATCGTGCAGGGGGCCAGCACGATCACGCAGCAGGTGATCAAGTACGCCGGCTCGATCAAGCTGTCGCAGTTGGGGAATGAGCCGCCAACCTCGGCGGCACCATCGGTCGAGCTCGATCCGGGGACCGCGGCGGCGGCGACCGACCCGTGCGAGCAGCCCGACCTGACGTTCCTCGAGGGTCGTGGCTTCGGTGACAAGATCCGGGAGCAGATCCTTGCGCGCCAGGTGACCGCGGCCTACCCCGGACGCGCCGGCAAGGAACGGATCATGGAGACCTACCTCAACCTCATCTACTACGGGAACCGCTCCTACGGCATCAAGGCCGCCTCGGCCAACTTCTTCGGGACGTCGGACTTGAGCCAGCTGACCCTCGCCCAGGGGGCATTTCTGGCAGGGCTGCCGCAGCTCCCCAGCTACTACGACCCGTACCAGCCGGTCGAGAACCCGCGCGGCCCGTCGCGGGCCATCACGCGGCGCAACGACGTCCTCGACGCGATGCTGCACGAGGGCTATGTCACCCAGCGCCAGCACGACGAGGCGTCGGCGGTCACTTGGGAGGAGATGAATCCAAGCAAGGTGACATCGGTCCTGCGCGAGCCGCATTTCGCCTTCCGGGTGCAGCACGAAGTGGAGCGCATCCTCGGCGCGATGGGGGTCGCGAACCCCGAGCAGGCGGTGCGGACCGGTGGCTATCGGATCACCACCTCTCTCGACTACCCGCTGCAGCAGGTCGCCAAGGAGCAGGTCACCAAGTGGGTCCAGGCGGTCTCCGACAAGAACGTGCACAACGGGGCGCTGGTCGCGGTCGACTCTGCGACGGGCCAGATCGTCGCCTACGTCGGGAGCGTGGACTACTACAACCGAGACGACCCGCGCGTCCGGGGCCAGTTCGACGTCGCCGGTCTTGGCCGCCGGCAGCCGGGCTCCGCCTTCAAGCCGATCACCTACAGCTCCGCCTTCCGCGCACGCCAGGCCACCCCGGCGACCTTCTTCCTCGACGCGGTGACGCAGTACGGTTCGTCGAACCCGGATAACGCCTACATCCCGACCAATGCGAATATCAAGGAGCACGGGCCTGTCCTGGCCATGGACGCGCTGCGCTACTCCCTGAACGTGCCGTCGGTGATGATGCAGTACTTGGTCGGGGTCGATGTAACGGCGCAGTTCGCCCAGACGATGGGAGTCGCCAGCTCCCAGTACATCCTCGGCGAGGATCCCGGGCTGACCCTGACCCTTGGCTCGGTGCCGGTCAACCTCACCAACATGACTCAGGCCTACGGCGTTTTCGCCGACCAGGGGACGCTGCATCCGGCGACCACCGTCATCGAGATCCGTGACCGCGACGGCACGGTGATCTACGACGCGACCGCGAACGGCCCTAGCGCCACCGAGCCGATGACCACCGCGGAGTCGTACCTGACCCACTGGATCCTGGAGGGCAACACGAACCCGCGCACCAACACCCTGTGGGGCGAGCGGGCGCAGCTCTTAGACGTCGATGGCAAGCGCCGCCACGCCGGATTCAAGACCGGGACGACGAACGACTTTCGCGACGTCTCGGGCTTCGGCTACGTCCCCGGCAGCCTCGTCACGGGGGTCTGGATGGGCAACAACAACCAGGAGCCCCTCTCGAACAAGCTCGGGGTGGGCCTCTACAGCGCCGATGGTCCTCTGTATCTGTGGCATGACTTCATGAAGCTCGCCCTCAACCAGCCGTGGGACTGGAACGGGCACGCCGCGGTCGCCAACAACGACTTCCCGCAGCCTCCGGGGGTCGTCACCGCTTCCGTCTGCCGCTTCAGCGGGATGAAGGCCACCGGCGCCTGCGGGCCGACCATCACCGTTCCCTTCCTTGACGGGACCGTCCCGCCGCCCGACAACGTGCACGTCAACAAGAGTGGCGGCGCTGGACCGCAGCCGACCCCGGATGCGTCCGGCAACGTTGGCAAGCTGGTGAGCGGGTCTTGTTTCGACGTCGTCAAGGAGGTGGCCCAGGATAGCCGGCGACCGCCTGAGATGGTGCGTGCGGCGCAACGCTGGGCGGACCGCTTCGTGAACGGGCAGCTGGGACCGAAGGGAGATCCGAACGAGATCGGCACCCTCGGACCTGACAAGGTGTGGTTGCTCATCTCGCCGTTGCGCGGCAACACCGGCTTCGGCGCCCCGATCTGTGGTGAGGTGCGCGCCACGCCGACGCCGGTGCCCACTCCGCAGGGGAGTGGCGGTGGCGGTGGCGGTGGCGGTGGCGGTGGCTGTCCGCCCGGGAAGCCCGGAGACTGTACGCCCGCCCCCACGCTCGTCCCCACGCCCGCGCCGGCCGGCGGCCTCCCGGTCGACCCGCCGGCCCTGATGACCTTCTTCGTCGTGCCGGCGATCCTCGGTGGAGTGCCCCTTGCCGCCCGCGTTGGACGATGGGGCAGGCTCCGCAGACGGCGCCGCTAGGCGAAGTGCGCAGGCTGGCCGCTTGCCAGCAGCCGCGTTCCGTCGTGCGAGAATCAGCCCGTGGCGAAGTCGATTTTGACCCTGGTGCTGGCCGGTGGCGAGGGTGAGCGGCTCTCGATCCTGTCCCAGGTGCGCGCCAAGCCCGGCGTTCCGTTCGGCGGCAAGTATCGAATCATCGACTTCGCGCTCTCGAACGCGGTCAACTCCGGCCTGACCGATGTTGCGGTCCTGACCCAGTACGCGCCGCGCTCCCTGATCGACCACATCGGCGTCGGGCGCCCCTGGGACCTCGACCGCAGCCGTGGCGGCGTGACGTTGCTGCAGCCGTACCTGGGGCGGGGCCGGTCAAGGGACTGGTACCGCGGCACCGCCGACGCGGTGCTCCAGAACGTCGAGTTCATCGCCGACCGCGACCCCGAGCTGGTGGTGATCCTCGCCGGCGACCATGTGTACAAGATGGATTACCGGCCCTTCATCGAACGGCATCGGGCCACGATGGCGGACATCACCTGCGCGGTGCGCACCGTCCCGATCGAGGATGCGCATCGGTTCGGGATCCTCGAGGTGGATGACGACGGCTGGATCACGGCCTTCACAGAGAAGCCGGCGAAGCCCACCAGCAACCTCGTCAGCATGGGCGTCTACGTCTTTGCCTGGCCGTACCTGCGCTCGGTCCTCTCGTCGGAGCGAGTCGACTTCGGCCGCGACGTGATCCCCGCCATGGTCGCCGCCGGGCGCCGCGTGGGGTCGTACCACTATGGCGGCTACTGGCAGGATGTCGGGACCGTCGAGAGCTACTGGCAGACCAGCCTCGACCTGCTGTCGGATCAACCCGGGATCGACCTGTACGATCGGGGTTGGCTGATTTACACCAAGAGCGAGGAACGCGCCCCGGCCCTGATCGGGCCCGAGGCGAATGTCTCGCGCAGCATGGTCAGCCATGGGTGCGTGATCCACGGCACGGTCGAGCGCAGCATCCTCTCGCCCGGCGTCCGCGTCGAGGCGGGGGCGATCGTTCGCGACTCGATCGTGATGTTCGACACGGTGATCGGCGCGGGCGCGAGCGTCGATCGCGCCATCCTCGACAAGGATTGCGTGGTCGGGGACCGCGCCCGGCTGGGGGACGGAGACGATCTGCGCCCGAACCGGCAGGAGCCGGAGCGCCTCTTTGCCGGGATCACGCTGGTCGGGAAGCGGGCTCGCATTCCGGCCGGGATTGTGATCGGGCGCAACTGCCGAATTGACCCCGGGGTCGATGAAGCCGACTTCGGGCGCCGTCGGAG
Organism: Chloroflexota bacterium; assembly: GCA_040005815.1. Lineage (GTDB taxonomy): Bacteria > Chloroflexota > Limnocylindria > QHBO01 > QHBO01 > CF-167. Next base: position 13,689 of record JBDTYC010000002.1, on the reverse strand, counting down.
CATTCCGTCCGGCGAGACGGTGGCGCACCCTGGCTGACGATGCCCCGCCGCTCGACGCCTGGCTGGCCGAGCTTGGGATCGAGGTCGTCGGTGGCGGCGGCGCACCCGGTGACGCCGCCCTCAGCCGCGACCTGCTGCTCGATGGCGCTCGTCGCTTCGATCTGCGCACCACCGTCGCATGGGTCGAAGGCGTGGGCCTCTCCGCGTGGGCGTACTACGGCACCGAGGAGATGGAGGTCCCGAAGCGCGTCTACGCGCGCATGCTGCGCGCCAACTACGACTACCCCTTCATCAAGTTCGCACTGACCGATGACGACCGCCCGATGCTCATGACCGAGCTGCCGGCCGCCGGCCTCGATCGCGACGCAGTGGCCCGCACGCTCGTCCGCTTTACGGTGGTTGCCGACCGGCTACTGGACGAGACGGCGGGGGCGGTGGCCGACCGCGGCCAGCTGCCCGATTGGAGCGGTCGCACGCCGCGCAACCAGGCGCTGCTCGCCGCGCATCGCGACGAGGTGGAGGAGGCGATGCCAGCCTGGGAGCCGATGCCGGTCCGTCCGCGAAGGCGCAGCCTGCTCGAGCGCATGTTGGGCACCAACCGTTGAGGCGCCGCCTGCTCGAGGCGATCGCCATCGCCCTGCTCTTCGTGTGGGTACTGCCTCCCCAGGTCGAGGGCGCGACCGAGTACGAGATGGTGACGACCGCCGCGTATACCGTCGATCCGGTCGCCGGTGAGATCGCCGTCAGCGTGGCTGTCACCTTCACGAACACGCTGCCGGATCCGCCCGGACAGACCAGCGCCTTCACCCACGTCGACCTGGGGCTGCAGGACGGTGCGTCGGCGGTGACGGCGTCGGATGCTTCCGGCGGACTGCACGTCGACCTCAAGATGCAGGACGGCGTTCAGGTGGCGTCCGTCAAGACCCGTTCCCGCGTGCGGTACAACAAGTCGGTGAACTTCACGCTCGTCTATTCGCTGACTGATGGGGCGGCTCCCGATCTGCACGTGCGTCGTAGGGTCGTGAAATTCCCGGCCTGGGGTTTTGGGACGACCTCCCAGGTCACCGTCGGGGTGCCAGTCGGCTACGAGACCCGCGCCGACGGCGACCCCATGCTGACCGGCCAGCAGGGCGACGGCGGTGTTCTGCTGAGCAGCGGCCCCATCGCTGATCCGGCTTCGTGGTTCGCGATCGTCACCGCGGTCCTTCCGGGGGACTACGCCACGCGGTCGGCGAGCGTGGCACTGGCCAGTGGGACCGTGGACCTCCAGGTGCGATCGTGGAGCGACGATCCGGTTTGGGGCGAGGAGACGCTCGCGCTCCTCGCCGCGGCGCTGCCGCAGCTGGAAGAGGCGATCGGCCTGCCGTATCCGCGGCTGGGGCCGCTCGTCGTGAGCGAAGCGGCCGTCGGCGAGCCCAGCGGCGGTGGATTGCCGTCCGCCACAGCTGAGATTGACGCGGCGTTCGACGGCTCCGCGTTCACCCTCCTCCACCAGACAGCCCATGTCTGGGTAGGCGATAAGCTCGCCGCAGATCGATGGATCCGTGAGGGGCTCGCCTCGCATTACGCAGCCCAGGTTGCCGCTGGGCTGGGCGTGCCGCCTCCATTCGATCCCGTGGAGCGCGCGGAAGCCCTCGCGGCCGACGCGCGTCCGCTCCTCGACTGGCACGTCGCCGACGCAAGTGGCGTGGCCGATGCGTTTGGGTACGCTGCATCGTGGGCGCTGTTCGACCGGATCGGCTCCCTGGTCGGGGAGCCGCACCTGCGAACGGCGCTCGAGCGCGTCGCCGGCGGACTATCTGCGTACGACCCCGGCGAGCCTGACGCGGCGGGTGGCGACGGGCGGCCGCAACCGCCGGTTGATACCCGGCGGCTCCTCGACCAGCTCGATGTGGCCGTCGGTGCCGACGTCTCCGACCTCTTCAGCGAAGCGGTGTTCGGCCCAGATGCCACGATTGAGCTTGAGCAGCGCACCATGGCCCGTGGCCTCTACCGTCGCCTTCTGATGGAGGCGGGAGACTGGGGTGCGCCAGATCCGGTGCGAGCCGCGATGAGCGAGTGGCGCTTCGCCGAAGCGGCTGCAGCCATCTCGGCGACGTCCGCCTGGCTGAAGGAACGCGACGCGCTGCTGGAGACCTGCGCCGTCGCGGGCCTCGTGCCGCCCAATCGGCTTCGGGAGCGCTACGTCGCGGCCGGAGGTGGCGCAGTGGCCGTTGCGGAGCTCGACGCTGAGGGCGCGCTGGTGGACGCGTACGTCGCCGTGCAGCAGCGCGCGGCGGCCCAACGTGGCGTCCTCGACGCGGTGGGCCTCCTCCTGGCCGATGACCCCGAGCAACTGCTCGCCCACGCCGCCGCGAACTTCGCCGGCGGCGACCTGCGTGCCGCGGCCGGTGTGCTGGATCGGCTGGAGCTTGCCCTCAATCGGGCGCCGACGGACGGGGCCGTGCGGCTGGCCGGCGCCGCCGTTCTTGTGGCGCTGCTCGGCCTGGCCGTGGGGGTCACGTTCCGGCGCCGATCTGGCAGCCACTACACTGCTGCCACATGACGACCGAGGAGACGATCGCCAAGCGGGCCATCGCGCCGCCGCGCTTCCTCCCAGCCGCCGATGTCCTCGCCGGCGACACCGCCGATGTCTATTTCGAGCGGGCGCGCCGCATCCTGGCCGCCGAGAGGCTCGACCCGGTCGTTACGATGGAGATATTCGCGCGCGAAGAAGCGGTGCTGTGCGGCGCCGAAGAGGCGCTCGCCTACCTGCGCGCGATCCTCGGCGGGGCAGATGGCACGGGCGACTCACCACGGATCGTCGAGTCGCTCCACGACGGCGACCTAATCGGGCCGAAGGAGGTGGTGATGCGGATCACTGCCCGCTACTCTGCGTTCGGGCTGTACGAGACCGCCATCCTCGGGATCCTCTCCCAGAGCACCGGCTGGGCGACCGCCGCCCGGCGGATCGTGGAGGCGGCCGCGCCCGTCCCGGTGATCGGCTTTGGCGCGCGTCACGTGCACCCCAGCGTCGCCGATCAGATGGACTACGCCTCGGTGGTCGGTGGCTGCGTCGGCGCCTCGACTCCAGCCGGAGCCCGCCTGGCGGGTCTCGCGCCGACTGGCACCATGCCCCACGCGCTGATCATCATCTTCGGCGACACCGTTCGCGCGGCGGAGGCCTTCGACCGCCATATCGACCCTGACGTGCCGCGGATCGTACTGGTCGACACCTTCAAGGACGAGGCGGAGGAGTCGCTGCGCGTGGCCGACGCCCTGGGCGATCGGCTGTGGGGTGTGCGCCTGGACACCCCGTCGGAGCGCGGTCGCGTCACCGCCGACCTCGTGAAGGAGGTCCGCGCCCGACTCGATCTGGCCGGCCATCAGCGCGTGAAGATCGTCGTCTCGGGCGGCATGGATCTTGAGCGGATCGCGTATTTCAAGGCGTCGGACGCGCCCATCGATTCGTTCGCCGTCGGATCGGCCATCTCCGACGCATCGCCGATCGACTTCACTGGCGACCTGAAGGAGATTGACGGACAACCCGTTGCCAAGCGGGGGCGCATCCCGGGCCGAACCGAGAACCCTCGCCTCACGCGGGTCGACCTGCGCTCATAGCAGCGGTCATGACCTCCGACGAGTGCGAATCGGCCTATGACCTGTTTCAGCGCGGCAGCGCGTTGCTGGCGGAGCACCATCCCGCCGCAGCCGCCCTGCTCCTGGAACGCTGCCTGGTGCTCGAGCCGGGCAGCGCGTCCATCCGCGAGGCGCTGGCGCGGGCCTACTTCGGCCAGGGCGAGCATACGCGCGCGGCCGAGGAGTTCCAGGCCATCGTCGACGCCGATCCATTGGCCCACTACGCGCAATTCGGCCTCGGGCTGTCGCGAGCCCGGATCGGCGATGCCGCCGCGGGTCGTGCACATCTGCGCATGGCTGTCTTCCTGAAACCGGAGAACGAGGACTATCGTCGCGCTCTGACGCGGCTTGACGCGGGGTGATGCATCCCGCGAGCTAGCGCCGCGCCAGCCAGAGAATTCCCACCAGCGACTTCGCGTCCCGGATCCGTCCATCGTCGATCGCGGCCAGTGCATCGGCCATGGTGAGCCACGATTGTTCGAGCGCCTCGTCCTCCGGAGACGGAACCTCCGCGGGCAGGAGATCCGTCGCCAGGAAGAGGGTCAGCAGCTCGGTCGAGAAGCCCGGCGCCGTGTAAAAGGCGGGGCCTTCCTCCCACCGCGCCGCTCCCAGGCCGCATTCCTCGGCGAGCTCGCGCTGAGCGGTGACGAGCGGCGATTCGCCAGGCTCGCACGTTCCCGCCGGAATCTCGAGCAGCTCGGCGCCCGCCGCCTGCCGCCACTGGCGCACCGCCGCCAACCGCTCGCCGTCCCATGCGAGGATCGCCACGGCCCCTGGATGCTCGACCACCTCACGGGTGGCTCGGCGGCCCGAATCCATCTCGACCTCGTCCACCCGCATGGCAAGGAGGCGTCCGCTGAATGCGCGGCGGCTGCTCAGGGTGCGTTCCGGCATGCCCCTCATGCTAGGCCGTTGGTCAGGCCGGTGACCCCGTCATAGGTCCGGCGGTGACGGGAAGCTGCAGCCGCTAGCATCAGCGTCGATGATCGTGGTCGAGGGTCTTCGCAAAGACTTCCGTTCGCTGACTGCCGTGCACGACATGTCCTTCACGGTGGGCGACGGGGAGATTTTCGGCCTGCTCGGCCCGAACGGGGCCGGCAAGACGACCACGGTCCGGATGCTGGCCGGGTTGATTTCACCGACCGCGGGCACCGCCATCGTGAATGGCCACCCGCTCGGAGAGACGACGCAGCAGATCCGGGCCTTCACCGGGATCCTGACGGAGAGTCCCGGTCTGCACGACAAGCTGACCGCACGCCAGAACCTTGCCTACTACGGCCGCCTCTACGGATTCGGTGGGGCGAAGCTCAGCCAGGCCGTCGAGCGCTACCTCGGTGTGGTCGAGATGACGGAGCACGCAGATCGCCGCGTGGGCGGCTTCAGCAAGGGGATGCGCCAGAAGATCGCGATTGCCCGTGCGCTGCTGCACGAGCCGGAGGTGATCTACCTCGACGAGCCGACGAGCGGGCTCGACCCATCGGCCGCAAAGCACATTCGGGACTTTATCGCCACGCTGCGCGGCCTCGGTCGCTCGATCGTGGTCTGCACCCACAACCTGGACGAGGCCGAGCGGCTCTGCGACCGGATCGGGATCATGCGCGGCACGCTGCTGCGGGTGGACACCCCGGCCGGGCTGCGGCGTCACGGCCGGACAGCGACGGTACGGGTCGAGCTGAATGGCGCGCGCGGTCCGGAGTCGTTCATCACCCGGCTGGCCGACCTCTCGTACGTGAGCGGCGTCCAGGCCCACGACAACGCCCTGGTGGTCGAGATGGCCGATCCGCCCCACGAGACTCCCGACCTGGTCGCCGAGCTGGTTGGCGCGGGCGCGCGGATCACCTCGGTGGTCGAGGAGGCGCAGACCCTGGAAGAGGCGTATCTGGCACTGGTGGGCGAGATCGGCGAGCGGGACACGGACCGATGAGGATCGGCTATGTCTGGGCGGTCTTCTCCAAGGAGTGGCGCGACCTGCTCAGCAACCGCCTCCTGCTCGGCGCGGTGGCGTTCCCGGCGCTCGTCTTCGCCGCCATCCCGACCGGCCTCGTGGCCTTCATCCAGGCGCGCAACCTCGACCCGGAGCAGATGGGCCAGATCCAGCAGTACATCGCCAACTTCCCGAACATCCCCGCCAAGCTGGCGGCCCAGGCCTTCATCGTCACCAACTTCATGGCCTACTTTCTGCTGATCCCGGCCATGGTGCCGATGGCGATCGCGACCCAGTCGGTGATCGGCGAGAAGGTGGCGCGCTCGCTCGAGCCGCAGCTGGCGACACCGCTCGAGGTGTCCGAGCTGCTGGCCGGAAAGACGATCGCCGCCGCGCTGCCGGCGGTGACCGCTACATGGCTGGTCTTCATCGGCTATGGCTACGTCAACGGCCTGATCGCGGACACGCGGCTGACCCGCTTCGTCTTCAGCGACGTCTGGATCGTCGCCATGCTGACGCTCGTGCCGCTCATCTGCCTCCTCAGCGTGCTGCTCGGGATCGTGATCAGCAGCCGCGTTAACGACCCGCGGACGGCGCAGCAGATCGGCGGCTTCGTCGTGATTCCGATCATCGCGATTGCGGTCGCCCAGTTCTTCGGCGGCCACGCCACCTTCACGATGCAGCAGGTGCTGATCGGGGACCTGCTGGTGGCGGGGCTGGTCGGCATCACGCTGCTGATCGGCTCGTGGGCGTTCGAACGCGAGTCGATCCTGACTCGACTGACCTGAGGAATGGATCGCAGGGACCCACTCCCCGTGCGCCGCTCGGTGGTGGCTGGCCTGATCGCGGCCGCGGCGGTCGGCGGCCTCCTGCTCCTCGTCCGCCCGTTCATCTTCAGCTTCGCCCCGCCGCTTAGTGACGCGAACTACACCGTCGGATCGGCCGCTGCCATCAAGAAAGTTCCCGCGCTGGTCGAGATCGTCCTGGGAGAGGCGCACGGCTGGCCCGGTGAGGTCCGGCGCGACGACGAGCTGATATCGCTCACGGTGGTGGTCTCCGCGATCGGCCTCGAAGCGTTCGCCATCGTCGACGCCTGGAGCCCTACCAACGACTGCGCCCTGACCCTGGGCGCAGACCGGCTGACCGACTGCGAAGGCGACACCTGGACCTTCGACGGGGTGCCGATCGATCCGGCGGACCCATCGCTGACCGCCTTCCCGACGACCGTCAACAGCGGCGCGGTGGTCGCCGATTTCACCCGCTCCCTGACGGCCAGGGCATCGTAGGATTCCGTCATGCCCGCTGGACTGGACCTCATCGGCTGGATCGTCATCGGCTTCCTTGCCGGTGCCATCGCCGGCTGGTTCGTTCCTGATCACGGGCGGATGGGCTGCTTCGGCACCACGCTGCTGGGCATCGTGGGCGGGCTCGCAGGGGGCTGGGTCTGGACGAATGTCCTCAACCAGAACCGAGCGGGTGGGTTCCTGGGGGCGCTCCTGATCGCGATTCTCGGCTCGGCCCTGGTCCTCCTCTTGGTGCGAGGCATGAGCCGGCGCTAGGTTTGACGCTCGTCTCGAGCGCGTGGGAGAATCCGGCCCGCCCTCGCCGCTCCGCGTGCGTCCCGTGGTGGCCTTAGCTCAACCGGCAGAGCATCGGATTGTGGATCCGAAGGTTACGGGTTCGACCCCCGTAGGCCACCCCACTCTCTTCCCGATCGCAGATCAGATCTTGATGACGCCAACGATCCATAGGATCACCAGGACGATCACGATCACGCCGATGATTCCGACGCCTCCGCCTCTCATGTTCAGTCTCCTTTACCGTATGCCTGAGTGGGCTCTGTTCATCTTAGTCGGGTGGCTTCCGGCCGCTGTGGTGCCGCGGCGCACCACCCATGGTCCTACAGGCGGTACATGACCGCGGGTCCATAGGTCATGGCGGCTGGCCGGGACGTGTGCACTACAGACCATTCGCCTGCCGGTCCCTACGCTCCCTGCATGTTCACCGAGATGCCCCGCCGACAGCCACGCCGGGTCATGGCGCGTGCCATCGCCCTGTCCGGAACCGCTCTGCTGGCGGCAGCGCTGCTGGCCTGGACGCCCCAGCCCGCAACCGGATGGGACCAGTCGGCCGCCGAGGCGACGCTCTGGCAGCTGCTGAACGGCGACCGCACCAACAACGGCCTGCCGCCGCTGGTCAAGCACAGCACGCTGGTGAGCCTGGCGCGCTGGCGCAGCAAGGACATGGTAGATCGGGACTATTTCGACCATGTGATCCTGGGCACGAACTATCAGGTCTACCACTGGTATGACACCAACGGGCTGAGCTGGTCGTCGGGTGGGGAGAACATCGGCTACAACAACGGCTTCTCCGACGCCGACTCACCGGTAAAGATCAACGAGGGGTTCATGAACTCCTCGGGGCACCGGGCCAATATCCTCAATCCAAACTGGTCCCACGGCGGCGTGGGTGCATACGGCGCGGACGGCGTGATGTGGGGCGGCAAGATCCGCAATATCCGGATGTATACCGAGCTGTTCATCAAGCTGAAGTCGGCACCGGCCCCGACCGCGACGCCGCCTCCGCCTCCGCCGCCCACTCCCGCGCCGACGCCAAAGCCGCCAACCGCGACACCGAAGCCGCCGGCCCCCACTCCAGCGCCCACGCCGAAGCCGGCCCCAGTCAACACGCCGCACCAGATCCCTCTGGAGACGGCGACCGCCACGCCGATGCAGACCCCGGGCGAGACTCCCAGCGCGACACTCGAACCGACTTTCGAGCCTGAGGTGGCGAGCCCGATCGCCACTGCGCACCCGACTGTCGGTAACGACGCTCCCGAGCCCAACGCGCTGGTGGCGCGCAGCATGCGAGTCCAGACGGTCCCGGCCCCCGACCGCGGCATCTTCGAGACAGTGATCGGCTCGCTGCTCAGCTTCTTCCTCGGTTGATCACCCGCGGGCGCCCGTCGCGCCTGCATCGGCCCGCGTGGCCGGGCTAGACTTCCACCGATGTCGGTGATCCTCGAAGCGCACGACCTCGTCAAGCGCTATCCGCTTCGGGACGGCTCCGTCGACGCTCTGCGAGGCGTCTCCCTCTCGGTCGCCAAGGGCGAGTTCGTGGCGATCATGGGGTCGTCCGGCTCCGGCAAGTCGACGATGCTGCACCTCCTCGGCGGCCTCGATCGGCCATCCGAGGGAAGCGTCCTGATTGACGGGATCAACATCAGCCAGCTCAACGACGAGGACGCGACGCTGACCCGGCGTGCCAAGACCGGGTTCGTCTTCCAGTTCTTCAACCTCATCTCGCTCCTGAACGTGGCCGAGAACGTCGCACTGCCGTTCCTCATCGCCGGCGACTCTCTGGCAGACCACCGCGAGCGCGTCGACGCTCTGCTCGAGCTGGTGGGGCTCTCGGACAAGGCGAAGCACAAGCCGGACCAACTCTCCGCGGGCGAGCAGCAGCGGGTCGCCCTGGCCCGCGCCCTGGCCAACGAGCCGGCGATCCTCCTCGCCGATGAGCCGACGGGCAACCTCGACTTCACCACCGGCACCGAGATCCTGGACCTGATCTGGGACTCCTGCGATCGGCTCGGACAGACGATCGTGCTGGTTACCCACGATGCACGCGCCGCCGCGTACGCCGATCGGGTCCTCATCGTCCGAGACGGGACGATACGCGACGAGATCGAGCTGGGACGACGGCGCGACCATGAAGCACGGCCGCTGATCACCCGCCTGGCCGCCCTGGGGCTCTAGGCCGATGCGCCTGGCGACCCTCGCCTGGCGCGGCCTCACCGCGCGGCGGCTACGTTCGTCGCTGACCATCATCGGCGTCGCGCTGGGCGTGGCCCTGGTCTCCGGGACGCTGCTTGCCAACCAGGCTGCCAGCGAGGCGGTCGCGCGATCTGCGCAGGAGATCTTCGGAAAGGCTGAGCTGCGGGTCCGCGCCTTCGAACCGGCCGGCTTCGAGCCACGGACCCTCGAGCTGCTCCGCCGGATCGCTGGAGTATCGGAAGTGGCACCGGTCGCTGAGCGCCGCCTGCTGGTCAGCGACCTGATCCAGACGGGCTACAACCTGCTCGTCCTGGGAGTGGACCCTGAGGACGAGGCTCGCATCCGCACGTATGACCTGGAAGCGGGCACATTCATCGGCACCACCCCAACCGACGCCATGGTCAATGCACGCTGGGCCGCCGACAACGGCTTCTCGATCGGGGACGAGCTGGTGCTCACTGGGACTCGCAAACCTCACCTGCGCATCGTGGGGCTCCTGGGCGAGTTGGGTGTCGGAGCACTCCAGCAGGGGAACGTGCTGGTGATGAATCGCACGACCCTCAATGAGGCCTTCGACGTTCCCGCACCGCTCGCCTACGTCGATCTGGATGTGGTCGATGGACGTGAGCAGGACGTACAGGACGCGCTCGATCGCCACATGACCGAGCCGTTCATGGTCGAGACCGTCGCCGACGCGCAGATCCAGCTCGGCAGGGCGCAGCAGGGCTTCGCGGGGATCGCCTTCCTCTTCGGCCTCGTGGCGCTGGTGGTCGGCTCGTTCCTGGTCGTCAACACGCTGGCCATGACGCTCAGCGAGCAGACCCGGGAGATCGGCCTGCTCCGAGCCGCCGGCCTGACCGGCCGCCAAGTGGTGGGTCTATTCCTGCGCCAGGGCGCGGCGGTGGCCCTCATTGGGAGCGTGCTGGGGGTCGCCTTGGGGGTCGGCCTGGCCACCCTGATCATCGGCTTCCTGCGCAGCACCCACGCGGTGCTGGTGACGGGGGTGCCCCTCAACCCGTTCTCCCTGCTGCTTGGCTTCGGCATGGGGATCGCGGTTACGCTGGCCGCGTCCGCGTTCCCCGCCGCCGCCGCTGCCCGCGTCTCGCCGATGGATGCCCTGCGTCCGTCGCGGCAGCCAGGCCGAACGCTGTGGGGGCGCCTGCGCTGGATCGTGGTTCTGCAACTGGTCGTCGTGCTTCTCGGCGTCGCGGCCTACCCAGTGGATCGAGGCGACTTCGGAGTACCGGGGGTCGCCCTGGCGCTCGCCATCCTGCTCGCTGGCACGGCGCTGACCGCCATCCTGCTCCAGCCGATCAGCCGCATCGTGGGCCGGCCGTTCGAGTGGTTCTTCGGTGCAGAGGGACTGCTGGGTCGCGCGAACCTCGGGCGAGATCGGGCACGCACCGGCCTGACGATCGGCGCGCTGATCATTGCGCTGAGCGCAGTCGTGACGCTTGGCGTGGTCGCCAACAGCGCCGGCGCAACGGCTGACCGATGGGTGAACTCGGTGCTTCCAGGCGGCTACGCGATCCGCTATCCGCTCCCAGTTGACATCGACGCGAAGCTGCCGGATCTGGAGGACGTCGCGGGAGTGGCTATTGTCACTCCCGTCGTCGCCTTCCCGGCCGTGGTGCAGATCGACGGCAAGGAACCACGTGAGGCATCGGTCGCGGGCATCGATCCGACCGTCTTCTCGAGCACCGGGTCGCTCATCTTCGTGACGGGCACACGCGAAGCCGCGTTCCAGGCCCTCCATGACGGGGGAGCGATCTTGGTTTCGGATCCGATCGCGCGACGGGACAAGCTCGGCATCGGCTCCACTGTCCAGCTCGCCGTGCCGGGCCAGGATGCGCACACATTCACGGTGGCGGGGATCATCGCCTACAGCCTGCCGGGCCGATCCGCCGACGGTTCAGCCCTCATCAGCCTGGCCGATGCCCGCACGCTCTTCGGCGCCAACGCGGCCGAGGTATGGGCTCTCGTGAAGCAGTCCAGCTTCCCCGATGCAGCCTTTCATGCCGCGACTGCTCAACAGGCAAGGGACGATTCGGCGGAGTTGCTCACCGCATCAGGGCTGTCGAGTGACCTGGAGCGTTCTCTGGACCGGGTCATCGGCCTCTTCGACGTCCTCTCGCTGCTGGCAGTCGTGATCGCCGGGCTGGGAATCGTTAACACGCTCGGCGTCAGCGTGCTGGAGCGCGCCCGAGAGATCGCCATCCTACGCTCCCACGGCATGACCACCGGGCAGGTGCAGGCGATGGTGGTGGCCGAGGCGTCGATCATGGGCGCCATCGGCGGGATCGCCGCGATCGTGACCGGGCTCCTCATGTCGTGGGCCGTGGTCGGCGGCACCGCCTCGCGCGACTTCGGCGCCGGGCTGGCCATTCCGTGGCCGCTATTGATCAGCGTGCTGCTGCTGGGGACGGGAGTTGCGGCGCTGGCCGGTCTATATCCGGCGCGCCTGGCAGCTCGCATCCCGATCGTGCGTACCATCGCGCATCACGAATAGAGGAGAAGGTCGATGGCGGGACGCTTCTGGGAAGCCAAGCAGGGGCGCATCTGGGTCGGGCGGATCGAGACGGGGGACGACCTGGTGGAAGGGATCGAACGCTTCTGCGCCGAGCAGAAGGTGAGTGCAGCCTGGGTGAACGCAATCGGTGCGGTTCGACATGCCGCCTTCGCCTACTACGACCAGCATGAGCGCCGATACGTCGAGCTGGAGAGCGCCGAGCATCACGAGATCACGGGGTTCATCGGCAACATCTCGATGCGTGAGGATCGGCAGTTCCTGCATGCGCACGGGAGCTTCGCGACGCGCACCGGGGAGGCCGTCGGCGGTCACCTGCTCCCGGGTTGCGAGGTCTTCGTGGCGGAGGTCAGCATCCGAGAGATGACGGGCGTCGAGCTGGTCAGGACGCCAGATGAGGTGACCGGCCTGGCGCTCTGGTAGCGTGACGCCATGATCCAGCCCGAGCCGACCTGGCTGCTGATCGCCGATATCTCCGGATACACCGGCTATCTCGCCAGTGTTGAACTCGATCACGCGCAAGACATCCTTGCCGACCTGATCGGTACCGTGGTGACCTCGCTGCGACCCGGATTCCGCCTCGCGAAGCTCGAGGGCGATGCCGCCTTCGTCGCGGCACCAGCCGGGAAGCTCGACGGGTCGCTCCTGCTCGACACGATCGAGCGCTGCTACTTCGGATTCCGCAGGCGCCGACGTGACGTCCGGCAGGCCACGTCGTGCGAGTGCAACGCCTGCGTCCGGATCCCCGATCTCAACCTGAAGTTCGTCGTCCACCATGGCCAGGTCCTGCGGCAGCGGATTGCCGGCAGCGAGGAGCTGCTGGGCTCGGAGGTGATCGTCGTCCATCGGCTCCTGAAGAACGACGTCGTCGAGCAGCTCGGCATCGGCGCTTACGCGCTCTTCTCCGAGGCCGCGGTGAGCGCCATGGCGATCGATCCGGCCGCCCTCGGCATGCGCCCGCTGACCGCGGCCTACGAGCACATCGGGGAGTTGTCGACCTGGGTCCATGGCCTGGAGCGTCGTTGGCAGGAGGAGGAGTCGCGCCAGCTGATCTACGTGTCGCCAGCGGAATCTGCGCTTGGCATCTCAGTGCCCACCGGCGCGCCACCACAGGTCGCCTGGGAGTTCCTGACCGTCCCGGGTCGACGGGCGGGGTGGCAGGCCGGTGTGACCGAGGTGCTCCTGACTGACAGCACCGGCAATCGGCGCAGCGTCGGCGCCACCATCCACTGCATGCACGGCACCGAGGCGGTCATCGAGGAGATCCTCGACTGGCGCCCGTACGACTACTGGAGCAACCGGTCGACGATCAACACCCCCGCTGGGCCGATGAAGATGCTCTGTACGGTCGAGCTCGAGCCGACCAACTCCGGCACCACGGTCCATTTCCGCTACGCCTGGCCCAAGACCGCGAAGGAGCGGACGATCCTGGAGGGCCTACTGCCGATGTACGAGGGCATCTTCAACGCGAGCAGCGCTTCGATGATCGCCCAGCTGGAGGCCGCGCTGGCGGATCGCACGACCGACTCTGCGATCGAGCCCGACCTCCCGTTGGGGGCGCCAGAGGGTATCCTCGCCCGCCTCGCGCCTGGGGAAGTGGCGGGCTCGCGCTAGGGGCGTCGTTGACGTGTTGCCGGCACCAGCCCGTGGCGCCTATCAACAATTGAACGAGTCGGTGCCCATATCCCTCAATGAGAGGTGAATGTGCCGTCCGGCACGTCAGTTAGACGGCGGGAGATGGATAGCGACCTCGTTGAGCGCGCACGCCACGGCGACAAGGACGCCTTCGGTGCCCTGGCGCGCGTGCATGCCGACTGGCTCTTCGCGGTCGCGCACCGGATCATGCG
>JBDTYC010000001.1:0-56151 GCA_040005815.1 Chloroflexota bacterium | reverse complement strand
CGACCAACATGGTCGCAGATGAGGATCTGACCGCCGCACTCACCGCCCTCAGGGCGGTGGGGCGGCGGTCTTCTGTTGCCCGCACCCTGCAGGGAGATGTGGAGCAGCGCCTCCTGCAGTCGATCGTCGACGCCACTGTCAGCCTCTTCGATGCGGAGGCTTCCTCGATCGCGTTGCACGAGACCGATCCGGATCGGCTCGAATTTCGCGTCGCGGCAGGCGAGCATGGGGCCGGCGTGGTCGGCCTTGTGGTCAAGCCGAACGAGGGCATCGCCGGTTACGTCTTCTCGACAGGTCAGGGCCTCGCGATGACCGACGTCACCTCGGATCCGCGCTTCGACCTCGAGGCGGCCGAGCGCACCGGGTACGTTCCGCGGTCGATCGCGACCGTGCCGCTACTCGACGACGACGGCTCGATCGGCGTGCTCCAAGTCCTGGACAAGCGCGGGTCTCCGAGCTTCTCCTTGCGGGACATGGAGCTCCTGGCCATCTTCGCCCGGCAGGCAACCACCGCCATCACCGCCACGCGCGTGCAGCGCGACACCGTCCGCCTGCTGCGGGAGGTCCTCCGCCAGCTCGCAGACGAATCGATGACCGACGAGCAGGTCGAGACCGTGGTCTCGAAAGCGACCGAGGGCCTCGACGACGATCCGGACGCCGGCCCCTTCTGGCGACTGGTCGACCACGTCGCGCTGGTTCGCGGCCTGGGCGAGCGCGACCTGAACCTGATCGGCGAAATCCTCGAAGTGGTCGCTCGACACGCACAGCGAGCGCGTCGAAGAGCGTGAGCGGCCTCGACCTTCCGGCGTGGTCGGAGCCCTTTGCCAACATCCCCGGCCTCGCTCGCCGGATGCGACTGCGTGGCATCTCCAGGGACTGGGCATGGGGCGGCTCCACCGGCAAGGGAATCAGGGTTGGGATCATCGACAGCGGCCTCGAGGTCGACCACCCTCGCCTTGCAGGCCGCGTCGTCGAGAGCGTTACGGTGGAGCTCGACGACGACGACGCGCAGGTCGTGCCGGACGACGGGAAGGACCTGTACGGGCACGCCACGGCCTGCGGCGGGATCATCGTGGAGATGGCTCCCGAGGTCGCGCTGGTCTCGGTCCGGGTCCTCGGCGCCGACCTGCGAGGGAAGAGCGCCGCATTCGCGGCCGGGCTCGAATGGGCGATCGACCAGGGGATCGAGGTCCTGAACCTCAGCCTCTCATCGAAGAGCGAGACCCTCTTCCCGGTTTTCCATGACCTGGTCGATCGGGCCTATTTCAATCGCACGGTGCTCGTCAGCGCGGCGAACAACGTGCCCGCGGCGAGCTACCCGTCGCTGTTCTCATCGGTCATCTCCGTGGCGGCGCATGGCGAGCCCGATCCTCTGCGCCTCTACTACAATCCGGCGCCGCCGGTCGAGTTCGGGGCGTGGGGTGTGGACGTGCCGATGGCCTGGAAGGACGGTGGCTCCACCGTCGCAACGGGGAACAGCTTTGCGGCGCCGCACGTGGTCGCCATGGTTGCGCTGATCCTGTCCAAGCACCCGGGACTGACCCCATTCGAGGTCAAGGCCGTGCTTGCGGCAGTCGCAGACAATCCGCGTAGCGCCCCGCGAGAGCGCGCGGGGGGACCGGCCGGGAACCCCTAGGCGCTGGCGGCGGGTGCGTCGGGCTTGTGCTCGCGCCGATGGAGGCGCTTGATCAGCGCATTCATGATCGGCACCGCCATGATGGGGTGCTCCTTGAGGAGGGCGGTGAACTCCCAAGCTACGAAGAGGATGCACTCGGTCTCCTCGACGGCGAGGACGCTCGCAGTTCGAGGGTGATCCTCGATGAGCGCGAGCTCGCCGAAGAAGTCGCCGGGGTACAGCTCACTGGGCGTGCGGTCCATCTCGCCGTCCTTCTCGGCCCGCGCGCGACCACGCAGGATGATGTAGAGGGCTGATGCCGGCGCATCCTGGCGAATGATCCAGTCCCCGGCGGGGTAGACGCGACGAACGCCCTGCTCCGCGAGTCGCTTGATGATTGCCGCATCGAGATCCGCGAGCAGTGGGGTTGCGGCGAGGGCCTTCTCGAGATCCATGGCGCCTCCTCTGGGAGCGATCGATCAGTGGAATTCGGACCGGTATCGTAGTCGAGCCCGAGCAGTTCGCATATCCCCGCCTGCGCCGGCCGCGACGCGGGGCACGTACGAGGTGAGCGGCGTTGGCCGCTCACCTCGCTGGTCACCTCGTTCCTGCTACTCGACCGTCTCCAGCGGGCCACGGCCCTCCGGTCGCTGCATGACTGGCGCCGCGGCGTCGGCGGGTGCCATCACCTCACCGTCGGACCGCTCGAGGAATCCGCTGCGCCAGGGCTTGCCGGTCGCCGGGTTGATACCGGTGAGGACATCGGTCCCCTGCGCTGGCGCCTGGAACACCTCCGACTGGTCCGTCGTGCTGTTCGCGGCTGGCTGGCTGGTCAACGCGATCGCGCCTGCCGAGCCGAGGACGATGGAGCTCGCGAGGATGCCGGCGACGAGGACGTTGCGACGGAACCTGTCCGCGTCGGCTGCGGTCGGGAACTGGACCCGAATGGCGTGCCCCTCTGTGTCGTCCCCCTCCAGCTGTAGCCTGACCCAGACCGAGGCGAGGTCAAAGGCGTGGCCCTCGACGTCGGCTGGCTGCGCCGCGCTGATCCGCACGGCGAGCGCCGCGCCCTTGCTACCGGTCAAGCGTGCTCGGAGCCGCTGCTCCGTCTCCTGGTCCGGGATTGAGATGGCCAGCATCCCCTGCCCGTCCTTCATGTTGAGGGCGGCGCCCTCCTGCGATCCGCTCATCGATTCGACCTCCTGATGATGACCTGCCTGTGGCCGGCCTTCCCCACAGTCTCGTCGCGCAATCGTGATCCCACCAGCAGCCCCCGGACAGCGGGCCTGTCATTCGACCGACACCGCGTGGCATCTAGGCAGGTCATCAGGGCCGACTTATGATCAGCGCCCCGAAGGGCAAAAGGAGGAGGACCGATGTTCGACGACGCATGGGCGATGCTGCAGGAGAAGTACGCGGAGCGAGGCGTTCCGAGTGAGTGGATGGACATAACCCCGGACGTGATGGCTCCCGCCTTCCGTCTGCACTTTCGAGCCTTCAAGAGCCCGAGCGGCGACCCCGACGGTGCCGAAGGAGAGGCGGAGGAGCTGATTCACAACCCCGTCAAGGCTCTCCGCAGGTACCGCCTGATCAACGAGGACGAGACGCCGCGCATCTCGACGATGATCGTGAACCACGAGAAGACGCTCGAGCGCTTCATCGTCTACGCCATGGTGCTCGTTTCGACGAATCCGAGCACGGTCGGCATCACCCTTGCGAAGGAAGAGGAGTAGCCGCGACGCACCTGCTCTGGCTTGGCCGATCGCGGTCAATCTGATGGACTGCCCCAGCTGTGGCCTGACCTATCCGGCGGAGTTCCGTTTCTGCCCGACCTGCGGGATTGCGCTCACGTCCTCACGACCGGAGGCACCGGCCGTCGGCGCAGGCGGTGTTCATGATGCGCACGGCGTTGCGGAGTCGCGCCCGAGCCTCGCGGAGCGGCGGCTCGTCTCTGTCCTCTTCCTCGACCTGGTGGGGTTCACGACCCTCTCGGAGTCGCTGGATCCGGAGGACGTGCGCGAGATCCAGTCGCTCTACTTCGAGGCGGCTCGTGCTGCCGTCGCGCATTACGGAGGTTCCCTCGAGAAATTTATCGGCGATGCCGTGATGGCGGTATGGGGGACGCCGGTCGCCCACGAGGACGACGCAGAGCGCGCAGTCCGCACGGCACTCGAGGTCGTCGCCGCGGTAGAGACGATCGCGTCCCCCGGCAGCGGACACCTCGTGGCGCGTGCCGCCATCACGACCGGGGAGGCGGCGGTGACGGTCGACGCCACCGGACAGGGGATGGTCACCGGCGACCTCGTGAACACCGCGTCACGCCTGCAGAGCGCGGCGGAGCCAGGCACGGTCCTGGTCGATGACGTGACCCGCCGCGTCATCGGTCAGGCGATCGAGTTCCAGGCGGCTGGCGATCAGCTGCTGAAGGGGAAGGCCTCCGCGGTCGCGGCATGGCGCGCCGTGGGCGTCGCGCAGCACCCCGGCACTGAGTCCCGGGCGGGGCATCCCGGGCCGTTCGTGGGCCGCGATGCTGAGCTGCGAGCGCTCCTCGAGCTCCTGTCTGCCGTGGGGGATGAGCACCGGATGCGCGTCGTGTCGGTGATCGGGATCGCCGGGATCGGGAAGAGCAGGCTCGCCTGGGAGCTGGAGCAGCGAGCCGGGGACGCTGCCGCGCGAGCGAGATGGCAGGTCGGGAGGGCCCCCGCCTACGGCGAGGGGACGGCCTTCGCGCCGCTCGCCGACGTGGTGCGCCGCAGCGCCGGGATCGCCGAGAGCGACCCCGTCGAGCTGGTGCGACGTGCGCTGGGCGAGACGCTCAACCGCCTCCTTCCTGACGACGCGGAGCGCGAATGGATGGAGCCGCGGCTCCTGGCGCTGCTCGAACCGAGCGGGAGCCAGGAGGCGCAGCGCGAGGAGCTCTTCGCGGCCTGGCGACGCTTCTTCGAGGCACAGGCCGATGAGGGGCCGATCGCGCTCGTCTTCGAGGACCTGCAATGGGCAGATCCGGGCCTCCTCGACTTCATCGACTACGTCGCCGACTGGTCGCGCCACCGTCCCATCCTGGTGCTCACCCTGGGCCGCCCTGAGCTGCTCGACGCTCGACCAACCTGGGGCGCGGGCCTGCCGCATTTCACCGCGATGCACCTCGACCGCCTGCCGGACGAAGCGATCGACGAGCTGTTGGCCGCCCTCGCTCCGGGCCTCTCGCCGCAGATCGTGACGACGGTACGCCGACGGGCCGACGGCGTACCGCTCTATGCGGTCGAGATGGCGCGGATGCTGATGGAACGCTCTCCGAGTGGCGGGGTCGAGTCGACCGCCGACATCCCCGAGTCCCTTCATGCGCTCATCGCGGCTCGCATCGACGCGCTGCCCGCTGCGGATCGGGCGCTCCTCCTGACCGGCGCCGTGCTGGGCCGCCGCTTTGCGCCAGAGTCGCTGGCCGCGCTGTCGGGCGCCGATCCCCGATCCTTCGGGGAACGCGTGCGCGCCCTCCTGCGGCGTGAGTTCCTGTCGATGGACGACGAGCCACGGTCGCCGGGTCGCGGGCAGCTGAGCTTCGTGCAGGAGCTCGTGCGCGAGGTCGCTTACTACACCCTGTCGCGCCGCCAGCGTCGAACCCGGCACCTCGAAGTGGTCGCCTACCTGGAATCGCTCGACGATCCCGATCTCGCCGAACCGATCGCCGAGCACCTGCTCGCGGCGCTCACCTCCGGCGCCGCGCCGCAGCCCGAGGATGCCGCGATCGCGGGTCGTGCGCGCGAGGCGCTGCAGCTCGCCGCGGATCGAGCCCAGGCGCTCCATGCGCCGGTGCGAGCCCTGACTCACCTTGAGGACGCCCTCAAGCTCACTGATCTCCCTGCCGCGCGAGCCGATCTGGCAGAGGCGGCCGGGCTGGCCGCCCGTTCCGCGGCCCGCTTCGATCGGGCGGAGGAGCATCTCCGCGACGCGATCGGGCTGCGGGAGGGTCTCCACGACGCGGCTGGGGCGTCACGTCATCGTGCCCAGCTGGCGAGCCTCCTCCTGCAGGCGCAGCGAAGCGACACCGCCCTGGCGGAGCTCGAGGCCGCCTGGACGGCGGCGACCGCGGGAGGGGACGGCGCCTCCGTCCCGCCCGAGCTGCCAGCGGAGCTCGCCCGCGCGCACCTGCTGCGCGGGGACCGGCCCCGGGCCGTCGAGTGGGCCGAGCGCGCCATCGCGGCGGCGGAGGCCAACGGCGACACCGGCGCGGCCATTGCAACGGCCATCGACGCGCGGATCACGCTGGGCACCGCTCGCGCCGAGGAGGGAGCCGCAGAGGGGCTCGAGCTTTTGCGCCGGTCGATCGAAGATGCCGAGGCGGCGGACCTTGGCCGGCTCCAGCTCCGGGCGCTCAACAACCTGGCGTGGGTCACCGTGAGCGACGATCCGCAGGAGACATCCCGCACCGCCCGCAGGGGTCTGGACCTGGCTAACCGGCTCGGCAGCCGCGAGATGGCGCTCCAATTGGTCGACGTCGCGAGCGTGGTCGCCGTCGACATCGGCGACTGGGACTGGGCGATGACGGCGCTCGCCGACGCATCGAGCGGCGAATTGCCAACGGTCTACCGGGTCGACTTCGCTGTGACCCAGACGGTCATCCGGGCGATGCGGGGGATCGCGGAAGCATCGCGGCCCATCGAGGGGATAGGCGACCTCGAGGCCGATCTGGACCTCCAGGCGGTTGGCTCCATCAACCACGCTCGAGCCATGGTCGAGATGTCCGGCGGCAGGTTCTCCGACGCACTGGACCTGGCCCGAGCGGCGACTCAGGGGGCGGAGGGCTTCGAGGAATTCGAGGCGCTCGCCCTGGCGGGTCGGCTGGCGGCATGGAGTGGTGATGCGGACGGCGCGGCACAGGCATCCGATGCGCTCGATGCCCACCGGTTGTGGGGCCGCTCGGCGGAAGCGGCCCGGCAGACCCTTCGCGCGGCCGTCGCCTCTCAGCACGCGGCATCCAGCGCCGCGGAGCGGGAATGGGCCGCTGCACTGGGTGCCTGGCGCGAGCTCGATCTGCCGCTGCGGCTCGCCCTGTGCCACCTCGATCGCTGGTTCCTCGCCGGGCACGTCGACGACCAGGCCTCGGCGCGGGAGATCTTCGAGCGGCTTGGCGCCACCTCGCTGGCCACGCTGTCAGCCACCAGCGCCCGCTATCCTCTTGCGACCGAAGAGCGTCAGAGGTCGTAACCCGTTGATCTGTCCAAGCTGCGGGAGCGAGAACCGCGCCGGGGCGAAGTTCTGCAACGACTGTGCTGCCCCCTTCGCCGCCGCCTGCCCGCAGTGCGGCTTCGCGAACCCGCCCACCGCCAGGTTCTGCTCGGAGTGCGCAACGCCGTTGGCGGTCGCGGCTACCCCGGACGCATCGACCACGACCGGCCGTGGCCCGCGGCCCGTCTCGGAGCGCCGGCTCGTCTCGGTCCTCTTCGCCGACCTCGTTGGATTCACTCCGTTCTCCGAGGAGCGCGATGCCGAGGAGGTGCGTGAGACCCTCAGCCGTTACTTCGACGTATCGCGCGAGATCATCGAGCGGTACGGGGGGACCGTCGAGAAGTTCATCGGCGACGCGGTGATGGCCGTGTGGGGAGCGCCGATCGCCCGCGAAGATGACGCGGAGCGCGCGGTGCGGGCCGCGCTCGACCTGGTGGATATTGTCACGACTCTCGGCCCGGGCATCCGGGCCCGATGCGGCGTCCTGACGGGCGAGGCGGCGGTGACCCTTGGCGCCACCAACCAGGGCATGGTGGCGGGCGACATCGTCAACACGGCCAGCCGCCTCCAATCGGCGGCCAGGCCCGGCACCGTCCTGGTGGGAGAGACGACCCAGCGGGCGGCGGCGCAATCGATCGTCTTCGAGGATGCCGGCGAGCAGGCATTGAAGGGCAAGGCCGAGGCGGTCCCCACCTGGCGCGCGGTCCGTGTGGTGTCGGAGATCGGAGGCCGCAACCGGAGCGAGGCCCTGGAGGCGCCGTTCGTCGGTCGCGACGAGGAGCTGCGCCAGATCAAGGATCTCTTCCACGCGACCCAGCGCGAGGGGAGGCCGCGCCTCGTGAGCCTGATCGGGCCGGGGGGCATCGGAAAGTCTCGCCTCGCCTGGGAGTTCCTCAAGTACGTGGATGGGGTGGCGGGCCAGACCTGGTGGCACGCGGGGCGCAGCCCTGCCTATGGCGACGGCATCACCTTCTGGGCGTTGGGCGAGATGATCCGGGGACGGGCCGGCCTGCTGGAGACGGACGACGAGGCCGTGAGTCGAGAGAAGATCGCGGCCGCGGTCGAGCAGCACGTGCCCGCTGCCGACGAACGGCGCTGGATCCAATCGGCGCTGCTGGCACTGCTCGGGTTCGAGGCCGATATCAGCTCGGACCAGCTCTTCGCCGCCTGGCGTACGTTCTTCGAACGCATGGCCGCGGTCTCGCCGGTGGTGATGCTGTTCGAGGACCTGCACCACGCCGATTCCGGGACACTCGACTTCATCGACCACCTCATGGAGTGGAGCCGCACGGTTCCGATCACGGTGATCACGCTGGCACGCCCGGAGCTGCTCGAGAAGCGGCCGGACTGGGGAGCGGGAAAACGCAACTTCACGTCGATCCACCTGGAACCCCTGCCGCCCGAAGAGATGCACCGTCTGCTCGCGGGCCTCGTCCCGGGGCTGCCGCCACGCACCGCGGACGCCATCGTCGAGCGGGCCGACGGGATGCCTCTCTACGCGGTGGAGACCGTCCGCATGCTCCTTGCCCAGGGCCAGCTCGTGCTCGAGGACGGTGCCTACCGGCCCACCGGTGATCTCGGCGAAATTGCCGTTCCTCAGTCGCTGACGTCGTTGATCGCGGCGCGGCTGGACGGGCTAGAGGCGGCCGACCGAGGGCTGATCGAGGACGCCGCGGTGCTGGGGCAGAGTTTCACGGTTGCAGGACTGTCCGCCATCTCCGGCATCAATGGCGCCGAGCTGGAGCCGCGACTGAGGACGTTCGTTCGACGCGAGCTGCTGATCCTTGAAGCCGACGCACGTTCCCCGGAGCGGGGGCAGTACTCCTTCATGCAGTCCCTCATCCGCGAAGTCGCCTACAACACGCTGGCCAAAAAGGACCGCAAGGTTCGGCACCTGGCGGCCGCCCGGTTCTTCGAGAGCCTCGGGACAGATGAGCTGGCCGGCGGGCTGGCCGGCCATTACCTCGCCGCCCAGCGCCTGGCAGCGGACAAGGACGAGGCCGATGCGCTGGCGGCCCAGGCGCGCATCGCGCTGCGGGGAGCCGCCGATCGCGCGGCATCCCTCGGCTCGCACGAGCAGGCAGTGAAGTTCCTGGAACAGGCGCTCGAGGTGGCGACCAGCGCCGAGGACCGCGCCGATCTCCATGGGCGCGGCCAGGACTCCGCCGAGCATGGCCTCGATCCATCCACCGTCGAGCGCCACGCCCTCGGGCAGTTGGAAGCGGCCCGTGAGATTGGAGACCGCCCGGCCATCGCCGCGGCCATCGCGAATTACGCACGCACGGTGCAGGGCTGGCTCGGCACTCCGCAGCGCGCCGTCGAGATCCTCGAGCCGGCATGGGCGGAGTTCTCTGACCTCGAGCAGACACCAGAGGGCGTGTGGCTGATGGCCGCTTTGGCAGCCAGCAATTCGGGGAGCCTGAATGAGGATGTTGCGCTTGGCTGGGTCGACCGATATTTGCCGATCGCCGAGCGCCTTGACCTTATGGAGGCGATCGCCACCGGCCTCATCTCACGGGCCCAGATCCTGATAAAGATGAACCGGTCACGCGAGGCGCTGGTCCTGCTGCGGGGTGGCCATCAACTGGCGACAGCCATCGGCTTCTGGGAGAGGGAGCGAACAGGCCGGGTCCTGCTGACCTTCTACGCGCAGTGGAACGACAGTTCGGAAGGTCTGGCCCTCGCTCGCGAGGGACTCGAGATCGCACATCGAATCAGCTCTCGGTCGTACGGAGCAACCATGGTTGGCAATGGCAGCATCTGCGCGATTCGGGTCGGAGAGTGGGATTGGGTCGAAGCGCTTCTCGATGAGTGGATTCCGCCCGACCCATCGTTCGCATGGTATGCGGAGTTCTTCTCCGACCGGGCGATTCTGACCGCGCTGCGGGGTGGCGACGCCTCGGCTGACATCGCGAAAGCGGCGCAACTGCGCCAGGCGATCACGGATTCCCAGTTCGAGTCGTACGAACATTGGGCCCGCTCGTGGGCGGCGTTCACGGCTGGTTCGTATGCTGATGCGTGCCACGAGGCGGAGCTTGCCGCAGCCGTTACAAGCTACTTTCACCCACTCGCCACCCCGCTGGCTGCGCGGGCGGCGCTGTGGGCCGGCGACGCCGAACGCGCTGCCGCAGCCGTCGAAGCCCTCCATGCGTCGGGCCATCGCGGGACGGCCGTAGAGCTTGACATGGCGACGATCCGTGCGGGCGTCGCGGCGCTCGAAGGGCGCGGCGCGGAGGCCCTGGCTGGGTACCGCGAGCTTCTCAAGGGCTGGCGCCAGGCCGGCCTTGCCTTCGATGAGGCACTGGCCGTGACGGACATGGCGACCCTGCTTCCACCGAACGAGCGGGCCTCGGCCGACGTCCACACCGCGGTCGACTGGGCACGTGCAACACTCGAGGGACTCGGCGCGAAGCCGATCCTCGACCGCCTCGCCATCGTCAGGGGAGCGGCGTCACCCGCGCCGCAGAGCCGGCCGATCGAGTCGGCGCCGACAGAAGCGCAAGCCGAATCCGTGACCTAGCGGGGCGACGCGACACCGGTCGGTCGTCCTACACTCCGGTCAGGAGGACCTCATGGCCGACAAGACACCCAAGCGACCCCCGAAGCCGAAGAAGCCGAAGAAGCCGAAGGCCTGAGGGGCGACCCCCACCAGCCCTAGGGCGTCGAGCCCGCCGTGAGACCGTGGACCGGCGGGATCGTGCCCATGCGCCCGGCCTGGTAGTCCGCCACCGCCTGCAGGATCTCCTCGCGCGTGTTCATCACAAAGGGTCCGTAGTGCGCGATCGGCTCCCGGATCGCCTGGCCGCCGAGCAGGAGGATCTCCAGGGTCGGTGACGCACCGGCGGGCGTCCGGTCAGCGCTGATCGCCACGTGATCCCCTCCGCCTAGAATGGCCAGCTGCCCCTCCCCGATCGGTGCGTCCTCCGGACCCACTCGGCCGCTCCCTGCCAGCACATAGACCAGCGCGTTGAAGTCCGCGCGCCACGGGACGGCCAGGCAAGCCTCCGGATGGAGCGTGGCGTGGGCGTAGGCGATCGGGATGTAGGTCACGCCAGGGCCTGCATGGCCATCCAACTCACCGGCGATGATCCGCACCAGCGCCGAGCCATCGGTGTTGCTGATCAGGGTCACGTCACCGGGCACGATGTCCTGGTATCGGGGCGGGCTCCACTTGAGCCGCGCTGGCAGGTTGACCCACAGCTGGACGCCGTGGAAGAGGCCTCCGGAGCGGACGAGGTATTCGGGCGGCATCTCGGAATGCACGATCCCCGCGCCGGCGGTCATCCACTGGGTCGCGCCATCACTGATCGTTCCGCCGCCGCCCATGCTGTCTCGATGCTCGATCACCCCGTCGAGCATGTAGGTGACCGTCTCGAAGCCGCGATGCGGGTGATCCGGCGCGCCCTTCGCCTCGCCGGCTGCGTACTCCACTGCGCCCATCTGGTCGAGGAGGATGAATGGATCGACCAGCGAGAGGTCGATCCCGGGAAACGGTCGGCGGACCGGGAAGCCCTCGCCCTCGAAGGTGCGGATAGCGGTGACGACCGCTCGGACCGGGCGCGCAACGCTACTGGGCGCGATGGTCGAGAGGCGGGGAAGGGTTAGGAGGTCAGCGGTCACGGCGGGCATGGGTCGGCTCCTCGGGTTAGTTGCTAGGTCAACCATAACCGATGCGAAGCCATCAGCCGGGCTTGCAGCCCATCCGTACGGGTGACTTCCGGGGAATGGTGCGGTCTGGTCGGGATGATTACGGTCTGCTGTGAATGGGAACCGCCGCATCCCGGCCGACCGACGCAAACCTGCTGCCCCGCCCGTGGCGGGCGGGACCGTGGGCGCATGCCGGTCGCGTGGTGCGTCGGCGTGCGCACGTCGACCTCCTTCGAGATCCGTTCTTCCTCTACACGGCCGCGCTGGCGCCGATCGGGTTGGCGGTCGCGCTCCTCTCGCAGGAGCCCCGGGACCTTCCGACGGTCGCCATCGTCAGCCCGATCTTCATCGGCCTTCAGCTGATCCTGGCGCTCGTACCCGCTCGTTCACGCCCGCTCAGCCGCCGCGGCTGGTCGTTCCTGCGCCTCGCCGCGAGCCTCCTCTATGTCGCCGCACTCGCCGAGCTGGTCGGGGGACACACCCACCCGATGTTCGCGCTCTACATCCCAATCGTAGTCGCCGCGGCGGCATTGGGAACCAGCCAGGCCGTGGTCATCGGCGCGGCCGCATCCCTCATCTACCTCGCGCCGGAGCTTGCGGTGCCTGGCTCACGAGCCGAGATCGCGCTGCGCGGCGTCACGATGGCGGGAGTCAGCATCCTGGTCGCGCTCGGCACTCGCCGGCTTGTGATCGCGGTCGAGGACGCGAACGCGAAGCTGCGCTCGACGATGGTTTCCGAGCGCCGCAAGTCGCGCCAGATCGCCGGGATGGAGGCCGTCAGTCAGCTCCTCGTCTCAGGTGGGCCGGTGGCGCTGATGCTCGACCAGGCGCTCGGCGTGCTGATCGACCGGTTCCACTACAACTACGTCTCGATCTACCTCGCCGAAGCCGACGGGCTCGCGCTCGGGGCGCAGCGGGGCTACGAGCACCCCCGCGCATCGTTCGATGGCACCGAGGGGGTGGTTGGGCGCGTGATGCGCGAGCACGAGGTGGCCTTCGTGCCGGACGTTACCACCGACCCGGACTACGTCGCGGTGTACGACGAGGTGAGGAGCGAGATCTGCGCCCCGCTTCTCTTCGACGGGGAGTTTCTTGGCATCCTCAACGTGGAAGCGATCACGCCCCTGGATGGGACAGATCGCGACCTGGTAGCCACGCTGGCGGGGCGAATCGCCACGGTGGTGGCGCTCGGACGGGACCGGCAGGCGCTCGGCGAGCGCGCCGTCGTCCTCCGCAGCCTCAGCGACTTCACGGATGCGGTGAGTGGCGAGCTCGACATGTCGCGCCTCGGCGCCGCCATGGTCGAGGCCGTCCGCCGTGTCGTCCCGGCCGACATCGTCTCGCTCACCGTGCTGGAGCGCGAGACCGGACGCTACCTGATGCGTGCCGCGACCGAGATTGACAAGGCGATCCTGGACCGCGAGATCAAGCCCGGCGAGGGCCTCGCCGGCCGGGCGATCCGCGCCCGGACGGTGGTCATCGACGACAACTTCGGTCCCGACCGGTACCCGCCGGCCTACGCGGAAGTCGCGGAGCCTCATCCGCTGATGGGCGCAGGGATCCCGCTCCAACGCGATGGGGTGGTCGTCGGCGCGATCTCCATCCTGCGGCGCGACCGCTCGACCCCGTTCCGTCCCATCGACCTGGAGGCGATGGAGCTCCTGGCTGGCCACGCCGCGCTGGCGATCTCGAATGCATACCTGCATGCCGAGGTCGAGCAGCTTGCGACCCACGACCCGCTGACCGGTCTCTACAACCGACGCTACTTCGACGAGGCACTGAATCGTGTCATCGCGACCTGGCGACGCTCGCTCCGCGCGGATCGGCGCCCGGTGGCAGCGATCATGTTCGACCTCGACCACTTCGGTGAGTTCAACAAGCAGCACGGCCACCAGACTGGCGACCAGGTGCTCCGCGCATTCGCCGGCGTCCTGCGCACCCGGTTCCGCGAGGTTGACCTCGTCGCGCGCTTCGGCGGCGAGGAGTTCGTGGTCGTGCTCGAGGGGGCGTCACGCGATGCGGCGGTGGCCGTCGCCGGTGAGATCATGGCCAACCTCGCCCAGCTGCCAATCGCGAGCGACGACGCTACCCGGCTCACCGTCACCGTGTCAGCCGGCTGCGCCGAGCTTGGGGAGGCTGAGCCGACCGGTGAGCAGCTGCTCCGGACGGCGGACGTGGCCCTCTTCATGGCCAAGCGCGCTGGTCGCAACCGGGTCGTTGCGGCCTAGGCGGATTCCCCGGAGATCTCGAACGCGCTCAGCCGTCGGATGGCGATGACGGTGGCGATGGCCAAAAGGGCGATCCCCACGATGGCCGCCGTGGTCACGCTGACGGGGGCATCCAAAATGTGTTTCGGGATGCCGCCGATGGCATCGGCGAAGGCCAGGGTCAGCTGCCGGATGCTGAATGTCCGCGTCCCCGCGAAGAGGCCGGCCAGCAACCCTTCCCAGATCAGCACATAGGCGAGCCCGAAGACCAGCGCGCGGCCGGTGGTCAGGCTTACCGCCACGAAGACGGCGCTGTACAGCAGCGAGCCGATGGCGGCGCCTGCCACCATCCCGATCACGAGCCCGTCGCCCAGGCCGCCGGCGGCGATGAGGCCGGCGAGCAGCATCGGCCCGCAGGTCAGCGCCGCGGCACACAGCGCAGCGACCGCCAGCTTGGTGAAGACCACGGTCGTGCGGCTGATCGGCTTGGCAAGCAGGAAGATCGCCGTTCCATCCTCGATCTCGGCGCCGATCGCCCCGGTGCCGAAGATCAGCGCGACGAGTGGCATGAGCGTGCCGATCCCCAGGTTGCCGAGGAGGCCGGAGGTGAATGGCAGCGCGCGCGCCTCCTCTCCGGCGAGGCGGAAGATCCCAGCCACGAGCACCAGCACGCCGCCGAGCAGGAGGAGCAGGAGGGTACGTCGCCGCGAGAGGAGCTGGCGCAGCGTGATTCCTGCGATGACGCCGTTCATCGGCGCACCAGGTAGCTGAAGACCGACTCGAGCGACTCATCCGTCGGCAGGAGCTCGTGCAGGCTGATCCGGTGCCGCCGCGCGATCCCGCTCACGGCGCGACTGAACGCCCCGAAGTCGTTGGTGCGCACGGTGAGCAGCCCGCCGTCGAGTGCGGCCCCGGCGATGGTCGGCTCGGCGAGCAGGGCCGACGCAAGCGCGCGATCATCCGAGGAGCGCACGGTGAAGGTGTGCGGCCGGTCGGTCATCAACCGCCGGATCTCGCGGAAGTCGCCGGACGCGGCCAGCCGCCCCGAGACGATCACGAGCACCCGCCCGGCGAGACGCTCGACCTCCTCCAGGATGTGCGACGAGAAGAGAATCGTGCGTCCCGCAGCGGCCATGGTGTGCAGCAGGTCCATCATGTGCAGCCGCTGGCGTGGGTCCATCCCGTTGAAGGGTTCGTCCAGGAGGAGGATCGGCGGGTCGTGGACGAGCGCCGCTGCGACCTTGGCCCGCTGCCGCATCCCCTTCGAATACGTGCCGATCGGTCGGTCGGCAGCGTCCTCCAGCTCCACCAGCCCGATGGCGTGCGCCGCTGCCTCCGCCGCCTGGGCGGGCGGCATCCCCTGCAGCCGGGCATTGGCGTGCGCGAACTCGCGCCCGGTGAGGAACGGGTAGACCGCTTCGCGCTCGGGGACCAGGCCGATCCGCCGGTACATCTCCGGGTGACCCCACGACGGGGAGCCACCAACGGTGACGCTCCCCCACGACGGGGCGAGGAAGCCCCCGACCATGTGCAGGATCGTGGACTTCCCCGCGCCGTTCGGGCCCAGCAGCCCGGTCACGCCACCGTCCAGCGTGAAGCTGATGTCGTTGACGGCGACCACGTTGCCGTACCAGCGAGAGACGTTTGCCAGCTCGACGGTCTCGCTGGGCACGAGATCGGTCGCGCTCATGCGGCGATCCTCCGATACCGCCACACCACGGCGGCGATCGCGATCGCGGTGAGGACCGCGGTGAGGAGTCCGAAGAGCGGCAACGCCAAGTGGGCATCCGAGACAGGTGAGTCCGGGATGCTCTTCCCGACAAGCCAGTTGCGCGCGCCGTCGAGGAGCACGAATGGGTTGAGGAGCGGGGCGACCTGTGACATCCGCCCGCGACCCGCCTCGGAGAGGATGGCTCCCACCGCTCCGGTGACGAGGAAGACGGCGATGATCGCGCCGGTGGCATAGGCGCGACGGGGCGTGAACGAGGCGATCGCCATGCCGAGGCCCGCGAGCGGAAAAGCGTAGATCAGTGGCGAGCCAAGGATCTGCGGCAGGTTGCCGAGCTGGTCACCGGCTGCGCCGGCGACATCGGATGAGGCGAGGATGGAGGCGAAGAGGATGACGAGCAGCGGAGCCAGCCCGAGGATGAAGAGCGCGGCGGCCATCGCGCCGAACTTGGCGAGCGCGTAGTCGCTGCGAGCCAGCGCGTGGCTGAAGTAGAGCGACAGGACCCGGTTGCGCTGGTCGCTGCTGACCAGCTCCGGGGACTGCGCAGCGACGAAGAGCGCCAGGATCGGCTGCAGGTCCCAGAGGTAGTTGTCGTAGTTGAAGGGGGAGAGCCCGCCCGGCGCGATCGCCTGGATCGCCCCGGCCACGGCGGCTGGCACGACCATGATTGCGGTGAGTCCCCATGGGACGACCTTCGAGCGGCCGGACCGGCCGAGCCCGAAGGCGGCTCGCAGGCTCGCCCAGAAGAGGGTCGCGAAGGCCGCCCGCCGTCCCAGCCGCGGCCCGTCATAGCCTCGGTACCCCAGGTCGTAGATTGCCCCGGTCGCGCTCTCGCGGGGCGCGACCGCCGCTTCATGCCGCGTCATCCGCCCGGCCCTCCGCGCGGAAGAGATCCTCGAGCCGGTGTCGTCGCTGCTCCAGCCGCGTGAGCGAGAGTCCCATCTCGTCGATCGCGTCGCGGACGATGTCGTACGGACGCTCGTCAGGGCAGTCGACCAGGACGCTGCGGCCGTCGACGCGCGCGGTCAGGCCGGCGGCCACGAGCCGCTCGGCGAGGGCGTGGGCGCCGTCCTCGACCTCCACTCCCAGAGTTCCCGTGCGCTCCACGAAGCTGGAGATCGGCGCCGACTGCAGGAGCTTGCCGGCATCGATCGCCAGTAGGAAGGTGCAGACCCGCTCGATCTCGCCGAGCAGGTGGCTGGCCACCACGGTTGCGATCCCGAACTCCGTGCCGGTGCGGTGCACCAGGTCGAGCATCTCGTCGCGGCCAGCAGGATCGAGCCCGTTGGTCGGCTCGTCGAGGAGGAGGAGCTTCGGGTCGTGGACGATGGCCTGTGCCAGCTTCACTCGCTGCTTCATGCCGGTGGAGTAGCCACCGATCGGCCGATAGCGCTCCTCGTACAGACCGACATGCCGAAGGACCTCGGCGGTCCGCTCGCGCGCCGCGGCCGGTGGCAGGCCCGCCATCCGCCCCATGTGGCTCACGAAGTCGGTGGCGGAGACATCGGGCGGCAGGCAGTCGTGCTCGGGCAGGTAGCCCACGTACTGCCGGATCTCCGGACCGCGGGTGGCGACGTCCATGTCCATGACCGTCGCGCTCCCGCTCGTCGGCTTCAGCAGGCCGAGCAGGATCTTCAGGAGCGTGCTCTTGCCCGCGCCGTTGGCGCCGACAAGGCCGATGATCCCCGGCTCGACGTCGAGCGTCAGGCCGTCCAGCGCGGTGACGGACGAGCCGTAGCGCTTGGTCAGGGACTGGGTCGAGATGAGGGGCATCTCGCCCGAGTCTAGCCGGGCGTCCCTACATCCGAGGGAGGTAGGCCGAGTCGAAGAAGCGCTTCGGGTCGTCGAGGAATTCGAGCCGGCAGCCACGACCGCAGAAGTAGTAGCTCTGCCCCTCGTGTTCGGCCACCAGGCCGGCCGCGGCTGCCACATCGGCGTTGACGGTCATGCCGCACACGGGGTCGTGCGCCATGGGAGCCATCTGGGGAGTCTCCATCGGTGTTGATCCTTCCTTTCAGCTGGGTTGGAAGCGGCGGAGCCGCAGCGAGTTGGTGACGACGCTGACGCTCGAGAGCGCCATCGCGCCGGCGGCGAGTGCGGGCGACAGAAGCCACCCGGTGAGCGGGAAGAGCACTCCCGCGGCGACAGGGATGAGGACCAGGTTGTAGCCGAAGGCCCATGCCAGGTTCTGACGAATGGTGCGCATCGTGGCGCGCGACAGGCTGATTGCGGCGGGGACCGACCGCAGGTCATCTCCGATGAGCGTGATCGCAGAAGCCTCGACCGCGACGTCCGCACCGGTGCCGATTGCGACCCCGAGGTCGGCCTGCGCCAGGGCGGGGGCGTCGTTGATCCCGTCGCCGACCATCGCCACCACCGCGCCCGCGACCTGCAGCTCGCGAACCTTGTCGGCCTTCTCGCCGGGCCGGACCTCGGCCAGGATTCGATCGGGCGCGATGCCGACAGAGGCGCCGATCGCACGGGCCACCGCGGCTCGATCTCCGGTCAGCATCCAGACCTCGAGCCCCGCGGCTCTCAGCCGCTCCACCGCCACGGCAGACTCGGCCTTTACTGTGTCGGCGATCGCCAACAGGCCGATGACGACCCGGTCCGCCGCGACCAGGACCGGCGTGTGGCCGGCCGTAGCGGCCTCGTGGGCGAGCTGCTCGGCAGCGTGGGTGTCGACCCCCTCGTCGTTCAGCAGCCGCTCGCTGCCGACGATCACCGGACGGCCCTCGATGGTGGCGCGGACGCCGCCGCCGGCGACGGACGCGAAATCGGTGGCAGACGGCAGGGCAAGTTCCCGTTCGCTGGCCAGTCGCACGATCGCCTCGGCCAGGGGATGCTCGCTGCCACGCTCGGCACTGGCCGCCAGGCGCAGGAGCTCCTCTTCGGCGGTGCCGGTCAGGGGTCGAGCCGACACGACGGACGGCTTCCCACGGGTGATCGTCCCGGTCTTGTCGAGGACGACCGCGGTGACGCGCTGCGTCTGCTCCAGCGCGGCGCCGTCACGGATCAGGATGCCAGCCTCGGCACCCTTGGCAGTGCCGACCATGATCGCAGTCGGTGTGGCCAGCCCCATGGCGCAGGGGCAGGCGATGATCAGCACCGCCACCGCCGCGGTCAGCGCGGCGGCCAGCCGCGGCTCGGGACCGAGCAGCAGCCAGAGGCCGAAGGCGACGGCCGCGATGAGCACGACCACCGGGACGAAGCGAGCGGTGACCTGGTCGACCACCCGCTGGATCGGCGCCTTCGATCCCTGTGCCTGTTCCACCATGCGGGCGATCTGGGCTAGGGTGGTGTCCGCTCCGACGCGCTCCACACGCATCACGAACGATCCGGATGCGTTCATCGTCGCGCCGGTCACCTGGTCGCCTCCCCGCTTGTCGACCGGGATCGACTCGCCGGTGAGCATCGACTCATCGATGGCCGAGCCACCTTCGACGATCGTGCCGTCGGCCGGCACCCGCTCCCCGGGTCGGACGCGGAGGAGGTCGCCGGGCCGGACCTGCTCGATCGGCAGATCGGACTCCTTGCCGTCCCGCAGCACGCGAGCCGTCGTCGGGCGGAGCTCGAGCAGCGCCCGGACTGCCCCCGCGGCCAGGCTCTTGGCGCGCGCCTCCAGCCAGCGGCCCAGCAGCACGAGGCCGATGATCAGCGCTGCGCTGTCGAAGTAGGTCTCCACTGCGAATCCCGCGAGCGTGACCGCGAGCGAGTAGCCGTATGCAGCCAGGGTTCCGAGCGAGACGAGCGTATCCATCGTCAGGTCGCCGTGGCGAAGCCCCTTTGCGGCGGCGACGAGGAAGCGCCGCCCGAAGAGGAACTGCACCACCGTCGCCGGCGCGAGCATCCAGACGTTGATCCGCTCCATCGGCCACGGTGCGCCGCCCGGCCAGAGAGAGACCACCATCATGGCCAGGCCGATGCCGATCGCCAGCAGCGCATCGCGGAGCAGCCCCCGGCGCTCCTTTGCCCGTGCGATATCAGCATCGTCGGTGAGCGTCTCGCCGGGTGCGGTCTGTATCGCCACCTCGTAGCCCGCCGCCTCGATGGCGGCGACGATCCCGCTGCGGTCGATCCGGCGTGCGTCGAAATGGACCGTCGCGCGCTCGGTGGCCAGGTTCACGGCGGCGTCCGTGACGCCTTCGGCTCGTCCCAGGAAGCGCTCGATCCGGCTCACGCACGACGCGCAGGTCATGCCGACCACGGGGAGGGTGAGCTCGGTCAGGGGTGCGACGGCGGGGTTGGTCATAGGTCCTTCAGGATACTACAGGGGAGTATATCCGCGACGGCCGCGACTGGCTCGACCACGATGGTCCGCTGCCAGTTACCCTGCTCCCAGCAATGAAGGCACTCCTGCTCACCAACGAGTACCCGCCGAACGTCTACGGCGGGGCCGGGATGCACGTCGCCGAGCTCACTCGTCAACTGCGGAGCGTGATTTCGCTCGAGGTCCGCACCTTCGGCGAGCAGCACGAGGACGCGCCCGGCTGGGCGGTGCGGGGCTACCCCGCGTCCACGCCCCGGGAGCCGGCTGGTAACGACCGCCTGCGCCCCGCGTGGGATGCCTTTGCGCGCTGCCTTGCCATGGCTTCTGATCCCAGCGACGCGGACCTCGTCCACTGCCACACCTGGTACACCCACCTGGGCGGCCTGCTGGTCCAGAAGGCGAACACGATTCCGCTCGTCATCACGGTTCATTCGCTCGAGCCGCTGCGGCCGTGGAAGCGCGAGCAGCTGGGCGGCGGATACGACCTCTCGAGCTGGGTGGAGCGGACCGCCCTCGAGTCGGCGGATGCGGTAATCGCGGTGAGCGAGGGGACGCGCGACGACGTGCTGCGCCACTTCGCGATGGCGCCGGAGCGGGTGCACGTCATCCACAACGGGATCGATGCCGAGTTCTTCACGCCTGATCCGGACACCGACGCCCTCGAGCGTCACGGGATCGAGCTGGGCCGACCCTACGTCCTCTTCGTCGGGCGGATCACCCGCCAGAAGGGCATCGTCCACCTCGTCCGCGCCATCCGTCTGCTCGGCCCGGAGATCGGGGTGGTCCTCGCGGCCGGTCAACCGGACACTCCGGAGCTGGCCGCCGAGGTCGCGGCGGGCGTCAGCGAAGCGCGGCGCGAACGCGGGAACGTGGTCTGGATCCCCGAGATGCTGAGCCGGGAGGAGATCAGGCAGCTCTACAGCCATGCAGCGATCTTCGTCTGCCCCTCGGTCTATGAACCGTTCGGGATCACCAATCTCGAGGCGATGGCCTGCGAGCGTCCGGTGGTGGCGACCGCGGTCGGCGGCATCCCCGAGGTGGTGGTCGACGGCGAGACGGGCCTGCTGGTGCCCGTCGCATTCCGGCCTGATGAGCCGATGACCCCGGCCGACCCGGATCAGCTGGCCGCCGACCTGGCGGCGGCGATCAACCGGCTGATGGTGGATCCGGCGCTCCGGGCGAGCATGGGCGCGGCCGGTCGGCGCCGAGCCATCGATCGGTTCAGCTGGTCGTCGATCGCGGGGCGGACAGCGGCGCTGTACGACGCCGTCCGCGGCGTCGCCTAGGATTCCGGCGCCATGCCAACCGCCATCGTCGCCGTCCATGACCTGCGCAAGCGCTACGGCAGCCTCCAGGCAGTCGACGGCGTGAGCTTCGAGATCGCCGAGGGCGAAGTCTTCGGGATCCTGGGACCGAACGGCGCCGGCAAGACGACCACGCTCGAGATGATCGAGGGGATGCGGCCGATCGACTCCGGGACAGCCGTGGTGGACGGGATCGACGTCACCGCTGACCCTCGCGGCGTGAAGGCCCGCATCGGCATCCAGCTCCAGGCATCGAGCTTCTTCGACGAGCTGAACCTGGTCGAGCTGCTGGAGCTCTTCGGCCACCTCTACGATCGCGAAGTGGATGCTGCGGCCCTGCTGGCCGACGTGGAGCTCGGCGACAAGGCCCGCTCCCAGGTTCGGACCCTGTCGGGCGGGCAGAAGCAGCGCTTCAGCATCGCGTCGGCCCTCGTCAATGAGCCGCGCGTCCTCTTCCTTGACGAGCCGACCACGGGGCTTGATCCCCAGGCGCGCCACCACCTCTGGGGCCTGGTGCGTCGGATTCGCGAGCGTGGGCAGACGGTCGTGCTGACGACGCACTACATGGAGGAGGCGGAGGAGCTCTGCGACCGCGTCGCGATCATGGATGGCGGGCTGATCGTCGCCCTTGACACGCCGCAGCGCCTCGTTGACGTGCTCCTCGGGCGCGGATTCACGAAGGCACGCGTCGAGCGGCTCGCCAACCTGGAGGATGTCTTCCTCGACCTGACAGGCCACGATCTGCGGGAGGAAGGCTGAGCGATGCGCCCCTTCGGGATCAGGCTCGGGATGTTCTGGGCACTTTTCGTGGCGAGCGTGCTGATGTTCGTGCGGAACCGCGCCGCCGTCTTCTTCAGCCTCTTCCTGCCGCTGATCATCATGCTGATCTTCGGTGTCCTGAACTTCGAGGGGACCACCACCATCGGGCTCGGCCTCGTCGACGAGGCCCGCAACGGGGCGAGCGAAGGGCTGATCGACGGGCTGGCCGCGTTCGAGTACATCGAGCCCACCACTGGATCGCGCGAGGAGCAGCTCGCGAACCTGGAAGCGGGCGACCTGGACTTCGTGCTCGTGATCCCGTCTGGATTCGATCCGCTGCCGGGGCAGGTGACGGGTCTGGTGGCGTACGCCTCCACGGCCGATCCGGGCCAGGCGCAGATCAGGCAGGGGCTGCTGCAGCAGGCGGTCGGCACCGCCCTCTTCGCGCCTACCGGCACGCCGCCTGGTGGTGCCTTCGGGGCGCCGCCCGTCAGCTTCGAATCGGTCCAGTCGCGCGACCTGGGCTACATCGACTTCCTCGTGCCCGGGATCGTCGGCATGACGGTCATGCAGCTCGGCCTCTTCGGCGTGGCCTTCGGCTTCGTGCACCTGAAGCGCACCGGTGCCCTGCGCCGCCTCTTCGCCACTCCCACCTCGCCGGCCTACTTCCTTGGCGCGCAGGTCGCGTCGCGCCTGATCATCTGCGTGGTGCAGGTTGCGATTCTGCTCGGCATCGGGATCTGGTTCGGACTCCAGATGTTCGGCGACTACCTGACCTTGGGGGTGATCGTGCTGCTCGCGGCGATCATCTTCCTGGCCATCGGCTTCGCGATCGCCGGGTGGGCGAAAAACGAGGACCAGGCGGCCCCCGTGGCCAACCTGATCAGCCTGCCGATGATGTTCCTCTCCGGCGTATTCTTCCCGCGTGACGCGATGCCGGACTTCCTCGCCAACATCACCCAGTTCATGCCGCTCACCTACGTCAACGAGGCGCTGCGCGCAGTGGTGAACCACGGTGCCAATCTCGCCTCGTTGGGGCCGCAGCTGCTCGGGATGGGCGCATGGGCGGTGATCACGTTCCTGATCGCCATCCGCCTCTTCAAGTGGGAGTGAACGTCGGCAGGCTCTCGTCGCTGCTCCGTGCCGAGTGGCTGGTCATCTTTCTGGTCGGCATCTACCAGTACCTGTCCATGCATGGCAATCCGTACTGGCTCGTGCCCCTCCTGCTTGCGCCCGACCTGTCGATGGTCGGGTATCTGGCTGGCCCCCGCGTCGGTGCCGTGACCTACAACGCCGTCCACAACCTCGTGCTGGCCGCGGCATTGCTGGTCATCGGCCTGTTCACGTCGTGGGCGCCGGTGAGCCTGATTGGAACTGTCCTCTTCGCCCACGTCGGCATGGACCGGGCGCTGGGCTATGGCCTGAAGCTGCCGACCGAGTTCCGCGACACGCATCTGGGGCGCATCGGTCGAGGCTAGCCCTGCGCCGTTCCGAACGTGGACTGGTCATCGGTCGGCGTAGCCTATCGGTGTGGCAAGCAGCTCACGCCAGGCACGCAAGGGGCAGGTACTTGCACCTGCTCTCCAGGCGCTCGACGCTGCTGTCCGCGGCATCAGCAGCATCCTCGATGTCGATCAGGTCCTACAGCTGATCGTCGACCGGGTTCGCGACCTGGTATCGGCTCGGTACGCGGCCCTGGGCATCGTCGATGAGGCGAGCGTGATCACCCACTTCATCACCAGTGGGATCACCGTCGCTGAGCGCGAGGCGATCGGGGACCTGCCGCAGGGGCACGGCCTCCTGGGCATGATCATTCGCGAGAACCGCTCGTATCGCGTTCCCGAGATCGCAGCCCATCCGGAGAGCTACGGCTTTCCGCCCGACCATCCGCCGATGCACTCGTTCCTTGGGGCGCCGGCCACGGTTCGCGGCAGGGTCGTTGGGCGGCTGTACCTCACGGACAAGCTAGGCGCGTCTGAATTCAATGCCGATGACCAGATGCTGGTCGAGATGTTCGCCCTCCACGCCGCCATCGCGATCGACAACGCGCACCTCCATGAGCAGGTGCAGCGGTTTGCCGTCTTCGACGAGCGCGATCGGATCAGCCGTGACCTCCACGACAGCGTCATCCAGAGCATCTATGCGGTGTCGCTGTCACTCGACGACGTTGCCGAGCTGGCATCGGTCGCCCCTAAGGAGGCGGGTCAGCGCGCCGAAGATGCGATCGATGCTCTGCACGGGGTCATTCGCGACATCCGCAACTTCATCTTTGGCCTTCGGCCGCTCCTGCTGGAATCGGGGAACCTCTTCGACGGCCTTCGGACCCTGGCCGACGAGCTGCGCCGCAACACCGCCGTCGAGATCGAGATCATGGGGGAGGCGCCGGATGACCTCTCCATCGACATCGTCGCGGAGCTGTTGGCGATCGCTCGCGAGGCGCTCGCGAACGTCGCTCGCCATTCGGGGGCGCGACGTGCTTCCCTCCAACTTGCAACGTCTGCTGATGACGTCCAGCTCGAGATCGCAGATGACGGCCGCGGCATGGCGCCGGAGGCGGTCACCTCCATCGGGCATCACGGCCTGGCCAACATGCGGGCACGGGCAGAGGCTTTCGGGGGGACATTCGACACGACCAGCAGCGCCGACGTGGGCACGCACATCATCGTGACGATTCCTCGCGCCGGGACGCGGCGAGTGCCCAACCGATGACCTCCACCAAGCCGGAGCGACCACTGCGCCTCCTGGTCGTCGATGATCACGAGGTCGTTCGGCAAGGCCTGGTCGCTCTGCTCGACCGCCGCAGCGGGTTCGAAATCGTCGCCCAGGCGGGATCGGTCGCAGAGTCGATCGATGCTGCGGCGCGGTTCGAACCTGATCTGGTGATCATGGACGTGCGCCTCCCGGACGGGACGGGGATCGAGGCGTGCCGGGAGATTCGAGCTGCCCGGCCGGCGACGCGGGTGGTCATGCTCACCAGCTATCCCGATGAAGAAGCGGTGCTGTCCGCGATCATCGCGGGTGCCAGCGGCTACCTCCTCAAGCAGATTCGGGGACGCGACCTGGTCACGGCGCTTGAGGCCGTGGGGCGCGGGGAGTCGTTGCTCGACTCCGCGGTGACCGAGAAGGTGCTGGAGCGGGTCAGACGCATGGCCAGCGGCTCCGCGACCGACGACCTGGCTGGGTTGACCAGCCAGGAACGCAAGATCCTGCTGCTGGTGGCCGAGGGCAAGACCAACAAGGAGATCGCCGCCGACGTCTTCCTGTCCGACAAGACCGTGAAGAACTACGTCAGCAGCATCCTGTCGAAGCTCAACCTGGAGCGTAGGACCCAGGCTGCGGCCTTCGTGGCCAAGCGCCACCTCGTGTCGCCGGACGAGGCTGAGCGCTAGCTCGTCCAGCACCCCATGGCAGGCCGTTTGGCCGTTGAATGGGGCCGTCTGTCACATGCGTTCGGCTGCTCCGACCACCGACAGTACTCATGGGCATCTGCTCCATCAGTACCAAAAAAGGTGGCTTCCAATGGTTAGTCGATTGCGAGGGCTTGGAATCGTCCTCGGACTCATCGGCATCGTTTTCGTCGCGGCCGGTGCATTTGCATTCATGAAGACCCAGGAGGGGTACAGGTCCCTGAACGCCTTCAGCGCGGCGCAGGACGTCCAGCTCACCTACAACGACAAGGGCGAGCTTGCCGACTCCGTGGGCGACACAGAGGAAGCGCAGGGCATCATGGCGCTGCTGACCAAGGACTGGGGTTACCCGGTCGCGACCTCAGAGCTCGATCCGAACGACCCGATCGTCAATACCGCCAGTGAGTACATGTACCAGATGGCGACGATCTCCTACCACACGCTCAATAGCACCGTGACAGTCGTCCTCACCGAGCCGGTCGACTACAAGGGGAAGACGTACGCTGCGGGCAGCTACGACGTCCCGATCGCCGGGCGCTACTTCTCACAGCTGGATCGCTCGGATCCGCTGCAGGGTCCGGCCCGAACCCAGGCATGGAGCTCGACCGCACATGCCCTGATCGCGGAGCTCGGAGTTGGCACCACGACCGCATCCGCCCTGCAGCTGGGGCTGGGGCTGACCGGTGTGCTCGCCGGGTTGGGCGGGACCTTGATCCTGACAGGTGCAGGGCTGGTGTGGGCCACCCGTCCTGAGACCGTGCCGGTTCCGGTCCTTCGGCCGGCCAGCGTGCACGCCTAGTCGAGAACTTAGTTCCGGTCCTCTGACTGGAAGGCCAACGGAGCCTGGCCCCGAGCGAATTACCACCCGCTCGCCAGCGGGCCAGGCTCCCCAATCTCTTCACAAAGGTGCGTGATGCGAATCGTGGTAGGGGTTGACGGATCCGACGCGTCGCTCACCGCCCTCGGACTGGTGACGGGGACGATCTGGCCGGCCGCCACCCAGTTCCGGCTCGTGACAGCACACGAGCTGCCTCTCGAGTCGTCAGTGGTGGCGCCCAACGACAGCCTGGATGAGCTGGCGGGGCGCCTTCGGCACAACGGCTATCAGTCGGAGACAGTGGCGGTGCGCGGTCGGCCGGCAGACGTCCTTCTGTCCGAGGCCGATGAGCTCCATGCCGACCTCGTCGTCGTTGGCAGTCGTGGGCTCAGCGCCGCTGCCTCTGTTCTTCTCGGGTCCGTATCGGCGACGCTCGTCGACCACGCCCCGTGCCCGGTGCTGGTGGCGCGCGGAGAGGCCGTCACGCGGATCCTCCTCGCCACGGATGGGTCTCGAAGCTCCGAGGCCATCCCTGCCGTGCTCCTTGGCTGGAGGATCTTCATCGACACGCCGATCGACGTCCTGAGCGTCGGGCCGCCGACCGACATGGGCGAAATGCCATTCCTGGTCGCGGGCCTGATGAGCGGTGGCCAGCCGCTTGCCGATGCGCGGCACGAGGTCGGGCGGTATCGGGTCATGGCCGATGAGATGACCGCTCGTCTGACCGCCGGCGGATGGCACGCCAATGCCATCGTGCGTGCTGGCCAGCCCGCCCACGAGATCGTGTCCGCTGCCGCCGAATTGGGCACTGACCTGATCATCACCGGCTCGCGTGGCCTGGGCGGCCTCCGGCGCCTCCTCCTGGGCAGCGTCGCGCACCACGTGCTCCTTCACTCGCGCACCTCGGTGCTGGTGATGCGTGGCCACGTGCCCGCGCCACAGACCGGCGAGGCTCGACTGCCGAGCGCCGTCAACGTTTAACCGCTGAGTGCCCTCGGACCGGGCGAGAAAGAAACCATGGGCCGCATCGTCCTCTTCGCCTCTTCGGTGGGAAGCGTCCTGCTGCTGACCCTCATCTACGCCGTCGTCGCCACGCAGAGTGGTCGCCCGGCATCGGCCTCGGGATCTCCGTCGTCGAGTGCTGGGGCGAGCCCGGGCCAAGTGATCGGTGAAGTCGCAATCACCGCGTTCGACCTGGGCTTTGAGCCTGCCACGGTGGACGTGGCCGCGGCCGGCGCTTATACCGTGATGTTCCACAACACCGGGGCGGTGGCCCACGACGTCACCTTTGCCGACGGCACGAAGATTGCGGCCGAGGCCGGTGCAATGGCGACCGGGACGGTGACCATTCCGGCGGGTGGCACCACCTTCGTCTGCTCGATCCCTGGTCACGCCGCGGCCGGCATGACGGGCACGGTCACAGTCGCCGGCGCGGCTTCCTCACCGGGCGGGGAGAGTCACGGTGGACCAGCCGCGAGCGCCGACGTGGCGGCGGACCCCAGCGCTCCGCCGTACGAGCTGCGCGACGCCGCGGCTCCGCTACTGCTTCCGGGAAAGGTGCGCGACATCGATCTCGTTGTCGAGGAGAAGCTGATGACCGTCGCGACCGGCTACCAGCAGATGGTCTGGACATTCAATGGCAGCGTCCCGGGTCCTGTGATCCGTGTGAAGGTGGGTGACACCATCCGGGTCCACCTTAAGAATCCGGTTACGAGCACCGTCTCCCACTCGGTCGACTTCCACGCCAGCCAGGTTGCCTGGAACGACGAGATGACGTCGATCAACCCGGGCGAGGAGAAGCTCTACGAATGGACCGCCGAGTACGCGGGCGTCTGGATGTACCACTGCGGCACGGCGCCGGCGTTGCACCACATCGCCAACGGGATGTTCGGGATGGTGATCGTCGAGCCTGCCGAGGGCCTTCCGGCGGTCGACACGGAGTTCGCGATCGTGCAGTCGGAGTGGTATCTCGGTCCGCAGGGTGAGCCGACCAACCTGGCCAAGGCCGCCGCTGGTGCCCCAGCTCCCGACTTCGTAATGTTCAACGGCGTCGCCAATCAGTACCTGGACAACCCGATCCAGATCGGCACCGGGGAGCGCGTGCGGATCTTCCTCCTCGACGCCGGGCCGAATATCGACTCGTCCTTCCACATTGTCGGAACGATCTTCGACACCGTCACGAAGGAGGGGATCCACCTCGTCCCCGGCAACGAGGGCAGCTGGGGCTCGCAAGCCGTCGACCTCTCGCCCGCGCAGGGCGCCATCATCGAGTTCCAGACGGCCGAGGACGGCAAGTACCCGATGGTGACCCACGCCTTCAACTTCGTCGGTCGGGGAGCCCTGGGCCTCTTCCAGTCGGGAGATGGCGATCCCCTGAACTGACCGATGACGACGTCGCGGCGGAAGGTCGAGTAGCCGCGCACGGCGAGGGCCGACCCCGCGAGGGACCGGCCCTTGTCACGCCGCCTCGTCGAAGGTGACCTCGACCAGCGGCGAATGCTCGAGCATCACGTCGATATCGGTTCGACCCCAGTTCTGCGCGACCCGGGCCATCACAGCGCGTCGCTCGACCGGCTCGAGGATCGCTCGCGCGGTGGCTGGCAGATCGGCCTCCACTGCGCTCTTGAGGTGGAACGTGAACTGTGGATTGGCCAGCAGGTTCGCGTACCAGCTGCGCTTCCCCGGCATACCGCTCAGGACGACCCGTCCGTCGATGTTGTGGAAGACCGTCTCGATGCGGCGCAGCTGCCCGGTCTTGCGTCCGGTGGTGGTGATGTCAATGGTGTGGCCCTGTGACAGGGCGCGCGCGACCCGCTCGTCAGTGGCGGTCGCCGTCGAGTGGTTGATCATGCAACCAATTGTAGCGCCGTCGCGCCGCGCGCGCGATTCGGCCCCGATGCGGCGGCAGCGCCCGTGCTCAGCGACTAGAACATCTGTTCGAGGGCACGGCGGCGCGCTAGACTGACGCGATCGTGTCCCGGACCGATCCACTCGCTCCCTTCTCCGCC
Organism: Chloroflexota bacterium; assembly: GCA_040005815.1. Lineage (GTDB taxonomy): Bacteria > Chloroflexota > Limnocylindria > QHBO01 > QHBO01 > CF-167. The sequence goes on along the minus strand of JBDTYC010000001.1, from coordinate 27,162 downwards.
CCCACCCGCGCCTGGTTCGGCGAGGCCTTTGCCAAGCCGACGCGCGCCCAGGTACTGGGCTGGGCGGCGATCGCGGCGGGCCGCCACACCCTCCTGCACGCGCCCACCGGCAGCGGCAAGACCCTGGCCGCATTCCTGTGGTGCCTCGACCGCCTCTTCAGCGACACCGCGCCCCGAGCCCGCGACCGGCGGCTGCGGGTCCTCTACGTTTCGCCCCTCAAGGCACTGACCTACGACGTCGAGCGGAACCTGCGCGCGCCGTTGGCCGGCATCCGACGCACGGCCGAGCGCCTGCGGCTGGAACTGCCCGAGGTCCGCGTTGCGTCACGCACCGGCGACACGCCGGCCGACGCGCGCCGCCAGCTCGTGCGCGACCCGCCCGAGATCCTGGTCACCACACCGGAGTCGCTCTACCTGCTGCTGACCAGCCAGGCGCGGGAGTCGCTGCGCGGGATCGAATACGTGATCATCGACGAGGTGCATGCGATGGCCGGCACCAAGCGCGGCGCGCACCTCGCCATCTCGATGGAGCGCCTCTCCGCCCTGACCGATACCGAGCCACAGCGGATCGGCCTCTCCGCCACCCAGCGGCCGCTGTCGGCGATCGCCGCGTTCCTGGGGGGCACGCGGCGCGAGGTCCAGATCGCAGACGCCGGGGCGGGCAAGACTCTCGAGCTGGAGGTGATCGTGCCGGTCGATGACCTGGGGAACCTTTCCGAGGGGGCCGATGAGGATGCCGGGTCCGAGAAGCGCCACTCGATCTGGCCCAACATCTATCCCGCCCTGCTGGAGCTGATCCGGGCACATCGGTCCACCCTGGTCTTCGTCAACTCGCGGCGGCTGGCGGAACGGATGAGCAGCCGCCTGAACGAGCTCGCCGGCGAGGAGCTGGTGCTGGCGCACCACGGCAGCATCGCTCGCGAGCAGCGACTGGAGATCGAGGAGGCGCTGAAGGCCGGCCGTCTCCCCGCCCTGGTCGCGACCTCGAGCCTCGAGCTGGGGATCGACATGGGGGCGATCGACCTGGTCGTTCAGATCGAGGCGCCACCCAGCGTCGCGGCAGGGCTGCAGCGGATCGGCCGGGCCGGGCACCAGGTCGGCCAGCCCTCTGTCGGCAAGATCTTCCCGAACCACCGCAGCGACCTGCTCGAGGCCGCGGTCGTGGTGCGGCGCATGCTCGACGGGGCGATAGAAGAGACGCGGATCCCGCGCAACCCGCTGGATGTCCTGGCCCAGCAGATCGTGGCCACCTGCGCGATGGATCCGTGGACGGTCGACGCGCTGCATGCACTCGTCACGCGGGCCGAGCCATTTCGCGACCTCTCGCGGCAGCAGCTCGAGGGGGTCCTGGACATGCTCTCCGGCCGCTACCCGTCCGACGAGTTCGCGGAGCTGAAGCCGCGGGTCGTGTGGGACCGGACCACCGACACGATCCAGAGCCGCAACGACGCGCGGGTCGTGTCGATCGTGTCAGGCGGCACCATCCCCGATCGGGGCCTGTTTGGCGTCTTCCTTGCCGGCGACGACGGCGGGAAGGGGCGTCGGGTGGGGGAGCTGGACGAGGAGATGGTCTACGAGAGCCGCGTCGGCGAGGTGTTCCTGCTCGGCGCGTCGTCGTGGCGCATCGACGAGATCAAGGCCGATCGCGTCCTCGTTACCCCCGCCCCTGGGCAGCCGGGCAAGATGCCGTTCTGGCACGGGGACGCCCTTGGACGGCCGGTGGAGCTGGGCCGTGCCATTGGTGCCTTCGTGCGCGAGATGGACGCCCTGGAGCCGACCGCGGCCGAGGCTCGCCTGCGCGACGACCACTTCCTCGATGAGCGTGCCGCTCGCAACCTGCTCGCCTACCTGGCCGAGCAGCGCGAGGCGACGGGGACGCTGCCTTCGGACCGGGCCGTCGTGGTCGAGCGCTTCCGCGACGAGCTCGGCGACTGGCGGGTCTGCCTCCTCTCACCGTTCGGTGGCCGAGTCCACGCCCCGTGGGCGATGGCGATCGAAGCGCGCCTGGCCGAGCAGGGGCAGCTGGTGCAGACGATCTGGACCGATGACGGGATCGCCCTGCGCCTGCCGGAGGCAACCGAGCCGCCGCCAGAGGATCTCTTCCTCCTCGATCCCGACGAGATCGAGCGACTGGTGACCGACGCGCTGGGCGGGACCGCTCTCTTCGCCTCGCGCTTCCGCGAAAACGCCGCACGCGCATTGCTCCTGCCTCGCCGCCGGCCGGGCCAGCGCACTCCGCTCTGGATGCAGCGACAGCGCTCGTCCGATCTTCTGGCCGTTGCGAGTCGCTACGGTTCGTTCCCGATCATCCTCGAGACGTATCGAGAGGTGCTGCGTGACGTCTTCGATCTTCCGGCGCTGGGCGAGGTCCTGAGCCGGATCCGCTCCCGCCAGATCCGGGTCGTCAATGTCGAAACCGCCTCCGCCTCACCCTTCGCATCGGGCCTCCTCTTCAACTGGGTCATCGCCTACATGTACGAGGGCGACGCGCCCCTGGCGGAGCGTCGGGCGCAGGCGTTGGCCCTCGACCGCGAGCTGCTGGCCGAGCTGCTCGGCGAAGAGGAGCTGCGCGAGCTGCTCGACCCGGCCGCCATCGCTGATCTCGAGCTGGAGCTCCAGGGCCTGGTTGGCGGTCGGCGCGTGCGGACCCTCGACGGGATCCACGACCTGCTGCGGCGCTTAGGCGACCTGCGGACCGACGAGGTCATGGCTCGCTGCGACCTCCCCGATCCGGGGGCAGCGCTCACCGCGCTGGCGCGCGACCGGCGCATCGTCGAGCTGCGCGTGGGCGGCGAGTCCCGCTGGCTGGGGATTGAAGACGTGGCGCGCTACCGCGACGCGGTCGGCGCGAGCCCACCACCCGGTGTGGCGGAGACGTGGCTGGCGGCCGCGGGCGAGGGGCAGCCGCCGCTCGATGGACTCCTCGTGCGATGGGCCCGCACCCATGCCCCGTTCATGGCCGGCGGACCAGCTGGGCGCTGGGGTATCGCGCCGGAGCGGGTAGGGGAGCGGCTGCGCGCCCTGGTCGAGTCCGGCGCCCTGGTGGAGGGCTCGTTCCGTCCAGCCGAGTCCGAGCACGAGTTCGCCGACCCCGAGGTGATGCGCTCCCTGCGCCGCCGCTCCCTGGCGCGGCTGCGGCGCGAGGTCGAGCCGGTGCCAATGGAGGCCCTAGCCCGCTTCCTGCCCGCATGGCACGGGGTTGGGAGCCGCGCCTCCGGTACCTCCCGACTGCTCGAGGTGGTCACGCAGCTGGAGGGTTACCCGATCCCGGCCTCCATCCTCGAACGGGACGTCCTCGCAGCACGCGTGGCGGGTTACGCGCCGCGGCTCCTCGACGAGCTGGGAGCGGCGGGCGAGGTGGTCTGGATCGGACGCGGACCGATCGGGCGCGACGACGGTCGCCTCTCCCTCTTCCGCCGCGAGCGAGCCGAGCTGTTGGCCTCCGCCGGCGCCTTCGAGCCTGGCGACCGCCCCGCCGCCGCGCTGCACGACGCCATTCGGCAGCAGCTGGAACGGCGCGGCGCGACCTTTTTTGGCCCGCTGCGGGTGAACGTCCGCGACGCCCGCACGGACGACGAGCTGCTTGATGCGCTCTGGGACCTCGTCTGGTCGGGCGAGGTCACGAATGACACGCTGGCGCCCCTCCGCGCCCTCTCCCTTCCCCGCTCCCGATCGCGGACGACGCGCCCCGGCCGCTCGGCCGGCACCGGCCCACCACGGGCGGCCGGCCGCTGGTCGCTGGTGGCCGACCTGGTAGGCGAGGGACGCTCGCCGACCGAACGGAGCCATGCGCAGGCACTCGCCCTGCTGGAGCGGCATGGCGTCGTCACTCGCGAGGCGGTGCTGGCGGAGGGGCTCGCTGGTGGCTTCGCTTCGGTCTATCCGGTTCTCAAGGCGATGGAGGAAGCCGGGCGGGCGCGGCGTGGCTACTTTGTAGCCGGCCTCGGCGCGGCCCAGTTCGCGTTCCCCGGAGCCGTCGACAGGCTCCGCGCAGCCCGTGACACCGACGTCGAGGGCGGACCCGAGATCGTGGTCCTGGCGGCGGCCGACCCGGCACAGCCGTACGGCGCCTCACTGCCATGGCCACGCGACCCCGAGGGGGAGCGACTGCCACTGGCCAGGGTGCCGGGTGCCTACCTCGTCATGGCCGACGGTGCGGCTGCGCTCTACATCGAGCGCGGCGGGAAGGGCCTCGTGACGCTGCCAGCCATGGCCGATGCCGAGGTCGCGTCACGTGCGGTGGTTGCGCTCACTCGTCTGATCGGATCGGCCGGCCCGCTCCGCGAGTTGCGACTCGAGCGTGTCGATCGCGTCCCGCCGGCGGAATCACCCCTGGCGGAAGCGCTCCGCGCCATCGGCTTCCGGCCGTCGTATCGGGCCTGGCTGCTGCGACCGTAACCTGCGGTCGGGGGAGCCCCGGGAATTCCGGGCATGAAAAATGTCCCGGAGGAACCTCACCCCGACCCCTTGATGCAATCTCGGGACCGTGGTCCGGCTCCTCCGGAACAAGACGAACTGTAGGGGCTGTCCCGGGGTCTGGCTAGGGGACTTCTCCACGAGTTTTGGGCCGTCTCCCGGAGTTATCCACGTCCCATCCACATCGCAGTGGATTTGCGTTCACTCGCCTGGCACGAGGAATGGCAGCAGGAAATGATCGGTCCGTCCACTGACGTTCAGGAAGGTCGCGCCGATCGCGAACAGGACGAACAGCCCGATCACCATCGCGTCGAGCCGATCGAATCGAAGGTGGCGAAGCCAGGTTCGTCGCCCGACCCCAAATCCGCGCAGGTCCATGGCATCGATCGTGTCCTCGGCCCCCGCGATCGAGCCGACGGTCACCGGCACGAAGATCGGCGCCAGGCGACGTAGCCGCCTGATCGGTCCGCCCTTGCGGTCGGTCGGGTCGTAGCCCCGCACTCGCTGTGCGTCGATCGTTTCGGCGAACTCACCCGATAGCGTCGGGATGAAGCGGATGGTGAGGTCGACCATGACCGCGATCTTGTCGGTGACCCCGAGGCGGCGCAGCGCCACGCCAAGGTCCCCAGGGGCAATCGCGTAGGCAATCGGAAAGCCGATGGCGGCCACCCCCGCGTAGCGAAGGATCTGGCTCAGCATCAGGCTCAGCCCCTCGGCCGAGAGCTCCGCGCCGAATGGAGGGATCGTGAGTAGGACGTGGGTGTCGGCCCCCGTGAAGGTGCTCGTCCGCCCGCCACTGATCAGGGTGTTGAAGAAGGCGAAGAAGCTGATGACGACCAGCAGGTAGATCCACTGGAGCCGCACCGCTCGCCAGGGGATGCGGGCCGTCGTGTAATAGCCCAGCGCGAGGGTGAGGACGACGGCCAAGTGCCGGGAATCGCGCAGCTGCGATGCCCCGATCACAAAGAGGATCGCCGCCAGCAGCAGAACACGAGGGTCCCGGCTGGCGAGCCAGGACCCTCGTCCCAGATACGGAAAGGCCGCTCGCATGAGGCTAGGCGGCCATCAGTCGGTCAACGGCCGATCTGCTCCTTGAGCGGCTCCCAGGCGAGCACCAAAATCGGCGTAACGATGGCGGCGGCGATCGAGTTCCCGATCACGGTCGGGATGTACTCGGTGGTCAGAATGGCGTTGAAGCCCATCTCCTGTTGGGTGACCAGCTCCACGAATATGAAGAGGAACCCAATGACGGTCGCGACCACGCCAGCCACCGCTGCGGTCACGGCCTTGTTACCCGGGCTCGACATTCGGCTGGCCATCCACACCGGGAAGAGCCCGGCCACGAGGCCGGCCAGCCCGTTCGCGACGCTCCACTGCCACGACGTGAACGCGCCGTAGCCGGTCAGCTGGTCCCCGACGACGTTGCCAACGAACCCGGTCAGGAAGCCGACGACCGGCCCGAAGGCAAACCCAAAGAAGGTGAGCAGTCCGTAGTGCGGACGAATGCTCACGTCGTTCGTGCCCGGCATCGCGAAACCGAACGACAAGTAGTTGAAGAGCGCGTACAAGGCGGCGCCGATCGCGGCGTACACGATCACCCGGGTCGTAACCGACCAGGTGCCCTCCGACTCCCCCATTGCCATGGTTGTCATGTGATCTCCAAACCTCCCTCAAGATCTTGCCGGACGACCCACCGCGACAACTCGTCTGCCGCCAGGAATCGCCCGGTCCTGCTCCCCCAACGTGCATTCGCCTCCATCAGCGATGTGTACCGCAGGTTGCAGTCTGCCCACCGCTCGCGGTCCGCGATCACATCGAGGGGCGCACCGTCGGCCACGATCCGGCCGTCGCGCATCAGGAGGATCCGGTCTGCGTGAGCGAGCGCCAGGTCAGCGTCATGGGTGACGTAGTAGACGCTCTCGAGTCCCTCGATCCTTCCAACCTCCTCCATGAAGGCAGTTGCGCTCCGATGGTCCTGCCCAGCAGACGGCTCGTCAAGCACCAAAGTGCGGGGCTCAAGGGCAAGCGCCACCGCGATGGCAAGCCGCTTCTGCTGGCCGAACGAGAGGGTGAGCGGCGGGCGATCGCGAATCTCGTGCTCCGCGGCGAGGCCGACCCGGCCGAGCGAGTCCGCAACGAGGCCTGCGAACCGTTCCGGGTCGCGGCCCATGTTGCGCGGGCCGAACAGGATCTCGTGCTCCACGGTGGGCGCGAAGAGCATCTGGGATGGGTTCTGAAAGACATAGCCGAAGATGGCAGCCAGGTCCGCGACACTTCGACCCAGCGTAGGCCGGCCATCTACGGCGACCTCGCCGGCAACCAGCGGGATGAGGCCGATGGCGGCCTTGAAGAGAGTCGTCTTGCCCGACCCGTTCGGTCCCAGTACAGCGACTCGCTCGTTGCGACCGAGGCCAGAGGTGATCCCGTGCAGGACTACGCGCCCGTCATATCCGGCGTCGACCCCGCGCCATTCGAGGCGAGGGGCTTGCACTGCGGGATGGGTCGCGGGCGCGAGGAGCGCCGCAGGCGCTGCGATATCCGCGGCCACCCTGGCGCGTGCCAGCGAAACGGCAAAGGGGACCTTCACGGAGGCTGGGTCGGCAATCGCCAGGAATCCCTCCATCGGGCCGAAGTAGCGCGTTGCGCCATCTTCGAGATAGAGCACCTGGTCGGGCCTGGCGTCGAGCACATCCTCGACCCGATGCTCCACGATGACCACCGCTGTCCCGCCGTCCGCCAGCTGTCGCACCATCTCGACCAGGCGGTGGGCAGAGAGTGGGTCGAGGTTGGCGAGTGGCTCGTCGAGGACGAGCAGGCGTGGCTCCAGCATCAACGCCCCCGCGATGGCGAGCTGCTGGCTCTCACCGCCGGACAGCTGGTCGGTGGTCCGGTCGCGCAGGTAGCGCAGGCCGGTTGCTTCCAGCACCGCCTCGAGGCGATCTCTGATCACGTCCCGCGGTATCCCCAGGTTCTCCGGCCCGAATGCGAGCTCGCCCGCGATCGTCGAACCGACCAACTGCTTGCGCGGATCCTGGAGCACGGTGCCGACAATCTCTGCCAGATCGCGGAGCCGTGACTCGGCCACTGAGCGGCCATCCAGCGCCACCCGCCCGCCTAGCTCGCCGCGGTACGAATGTGGGATCAGGCCGTTGATCGCCCGGATCAGCGTCGATTTGCCGCAGCCTGACGGGCCGGCGACGAGCAGCACCTCACCGTGGCCCACCGTGAGCGAGAGGTCCCGAATGGCTGGTTCGGTGGCGCGTCGATAGCGAAAGGTGAGGGAGTCGATCTCGAGCAGCGGGCCGTCGGCCATCGGGTCAGGCAGGCTCGAGTCGTACCGGCGTATCGAGTTCGAGGCCAAGGACGTCTGCCGCCGAGCCAAGGTTGATGGCCAGCGCGGGCCCCGCATAGTCGGCGTCCTCGAAGAGGAGCGGAGAGCCGATCGGAACCTCGCCGAACGTCGAGACCCACGGCACCCGGATCCTCGCTCCGGGATGGGCGCCACGCGCAGGGAGGACGAGGTCGAAGGGCCGGCCGTGCGCCATCTCGCCGAAGGCGGTGACGAGGTCCGAGGTCTCGCCGGCCAGGCGGCAGTTGCCGAAGGCGTCGATCAGAAGCACCGACGTGTCGACTCCGCCGTCTCGGGGCGTGGCGATGGGCAGCTCCAGCGGGACGACCTCGTCCACTCCCAGCTCGGGGCCGACGCTCTCGAATGGCGTGCCGCCGGCCAGGTGCGCCCCCACCGGCGCGAAGATATCGCGGCCATGGAATGTATGGGACACGCTCGGCAGCCAGAGCTCCCGGTTCTCGAGGGCGCGGGCCGCCACGATCCCGCCCAGCGCGCGCGCCGCAGGGACGAGCAGCCCGTTGTCCGGGCCCACCAGGAAGTCGCCGCGAGCCGCCTTGAGGGCGATCGGTCGTCGGGCCGTCCCGACCCCAGGGTCGACCACCGCCACATGGACGCCCACCGGAAAGTAGGGGACGCTGCGGGCCAAGAGGAACGCGCCGTCGCGCAGGGCGAAGTGGCGGATCGCGTGCGTCACGTCGACGAGGCGCGCGTCGGGCTCGATGTCGAGCATCACGCCACGGCACACCGATGGGGCGCTGGAGCCGACACCGAAGTCGGTCATGAAGGAGATGAACGGGCGGTCAGTCATGCGCGGCATCCTAGCCAACCGCGAGCGGTTCAGCGCAGCTGGACCGTCTCCAGGTAGGTGGGCAGATGCGGGTCCAGCCCCATCGCCCGGATTCGGACCGCGAATGCCTCGGCTGCATCGGGGTCACCATGCGTGACGAAGACGCGCTTGGGCCTGCCGTCCCCGGCGGTCGTGCCACCGGCCTTGGCGAAGTTGCCCAGCCAGTCGTCGAGCTCGTGCTCGTCGGCGTGTGCCGAGAAGCCAGAGATGACGCGAACGCGGCACCGGATCGGGTACGCGTCGCCGTCGATCTTCGCGACCTTGGCCCCCGACTGGATGTGCCTGCCGAGCGTCCCCTCCCCCTGGTAGCCGATGAAAAGCAGGGTGCAGGCGGGGTCGGGGAGGAAGTCCTTGAGGTGGTGCATGATCCGGCCGCCGGTGAGCATCCCCGAGCTGGCGACGAGCATCAGCGGGCGCGGCTGAGTCCGGATTGCCTTCGACTGGTCCACTTCGTTGGTGTAGGTCTCGCCCGGGTAGACCAGCGGCGAATCGCCGGAGCGAAGGAGCTTGGCCGTCTCCTCGTCGTAGTCCTCCGGGTGGCGCAGGTAGACATCACTCGCGCGGCTTGCCATGGGCGAGTCCAGGTACAGCGGCAGGCGCGGGATCCGCTTGTCCCGGTACAGCTCGTCCAGCACCCACACCAGCTCCTGCGTGCGCCCGACCGCAAAGCTTGGGACGAGCAGCACGCCCTTATCGGTCGCGACCTCGTTGATCGCCTTGGCCAGCTCCTCGATCGCTTGGTCGTGGGGCGCGTGCTCCCGGTTGCCGTAGGTCGACTCGACCAAAACGAAATCGGCGTGGCTGACCGGGGTCGGGTCGCGGAGGATCGGCGTATCGCACCGGCCCAGATCGCCGGAGAAGACGATGGTCGTATCGCCGCCCTCGTCCGTCACGCGCAGCTCGATGATCGCCGAGCCCAGGATGTGCCCCGCGTCACGGAAGGTGGCGGTGATCCCGTCCATGAGCGTCACCGGGGTGTCGTAGTCGATCGGTGAGAACTGCGTCACCGTCTGCTCGACGTCCGCGATCGAGTACAGCGCGGTGCGCGTCATGGTCATCCCCTCGGCGGGAGCGGACCGGAGCTTCGCTGGCATCTGCGCATCGTCCTCGGCTGCCGATTCCTCGCTGGCGAGCTCGGCATCGTGCGCGGCCGCCTCGTCGGGATGCTTCCGGCGCCAGCGGTTCTCGGCCTCCTCCTGGAGCTTCGCGGCGTCACGCAGGACGATCTCGGTCAGATCGACGGTGCCCGCGGTGGCGTGGATGGGTCCACGAAAGCCCGCCTTGACCAGGGCCGGCACGCGACCGCAATGGTCGAGGTGCGCATGGGTCAGGAGGAGCGCGTCGACCGACGTGGGGTCGTAGGCGAACGGCATCCGGTTGCGGCTCACCTCTTCAGGCGCGCCCTGGAACATGCCGCAGTCGACCACGACCTGTCGCTCACCGGCGGTGACCAGGTATTGAGAGCCGGTGACGGTGCCGACGGCCCCCAGGAACTGGATCGAGACGCTCATCCGCGCGAGTATGGCCGAAACCGGCTCACGGGTATGATCGGGCCCCCATGCCGTTCCTGATCGAGCCCCCCATCGAGCCGATGCTGGCCAAGCTGACGCCCGAGCTTCCGGTGGGCGACGGCTGGCGCTACGAGCCGAAATGGGACGGCTTCCGGGCGCTCGTCTTCCGCGACGGGCCCGATCTCTATCTCCAGTCGCGTGACCTGAAGCCACTGGACCGATATTTCCCGGAACTCCTCGAGCCCCTTCGAGCGGTGGGCGGTCCCAAGGCACGTTTCGTGCTCGACGGCGAGATCGTCATCGCGCACGACGGCGAGCTGCGGTTCGAGTCGCTGCTGCTCCGCATCCACCCCGCCGCATCGCGGGTGGCGATGCTGGCGGGCGAGACCCCGGCCTCGTTCGTCGCCTTCGACTGCCTGGCCGAGGGGACCGATGATCTCCGCGACGCTCCGCTCGACGATCGCCGTCGTCGGTTGGAGAAGCTCCTCGCAGATCCGCCCGCATCGGTCCTCCTCACGCCGGCGACGAGCGACCCGAAGGTGGCGCGCCACTGGTTCGATGTCTTCGAGGGGGCAGGGCTGGACGGGGTGATCGCGAAGCGGGCGGAGCTGCGTTACATGCCCGGCAAGCGAGAGATGGCCAAGATCAAGCACCTCCGCACGGCGGATTGCGTGGTGGCGGGGTTCCGCTGGCACAAGAACGGACCGGGCACGATGGTCGGCTCGCTGCTGCTCGGGCTGTGGAACGACGCGGGCCAGCTCCAGCACCTGGGCGTCACCTCGTCATTCACCGAGGAGCGTCGCCGCGAGCTGGTCGGGTTCCTCGAGCCCTACCGCGTCAACGCCCTGGAGGGACATCCCTGGCAGGAGTGGAAGGCGTGGGAGGCCGCCGCCGCGGGAAAGCGTATGCCCGGTGCCACCTCGCGCTGGAACCGGGGCAAGGACCTCTCCTGGGAGCCGCTGCGGCCGGAGCTCGTCTGCGAGGTCGCCTTTGACCATCTCCAGGGCGACCGGTTCCGCCACGCGACCACCTTCAAGCGCTGGCGCCCGGACAAGCCGCCCGCCGAATGCCGTTACGACCAGTTGGAGGAGACGGCTCCCGCTCTGCTCGCCGACCTCTTCGGCGGCCGATGACCGGCTACACTCCACGCCGCCTCGATCGTAAAGACAAGGAGACGTTTCGCCCGTGACCCACGCCGATCCCAACGCCGCCGTCAACGAGCTCGCCGACCGATTCTGGGACGGCGTCCTGGCTCGCGATCCGGTGTACGCCACCATCCTCGGCGACGACCGCTTCGACGACCGCCTGCCAGACCTGGGGGCAGCGGGCCGGGCGGCGGACGAGGCCGCCTACCGGGAAACCCTGGCCGACGCCGACGAGATCGACCCGGCCGGCCTCGATCCGGAACAGGTCATCACCCGCGACATGCTAATCCTGGTCGCCAGCACGCACCTCGAGGCGCTCGAGACGAAGCAGTACCAGCTGGCCATCAACCACATCTTCGGCACCCAGACGATGCCCGTCCGGATCGCGCAGTACCAGGTCGCCAAAACCCCCGAGGGCCTCGAGCGCCTCCTGACCCGCTTGGGCGCCTACCCGGCCGCCATCGAGCAGGAGATCGAGACGCTGCGCGAGGGGATGGCGGACGGTCGCACCGGCGCTGCGATCCCGGTGCGGAAGCAGATCGAGCAGATCGAACGGATGGTGGCCCTTCCCGCCGAGGACTTCCCCGCCGTCGGGATGGCTCACGTCGCCGACGATGCCGCCCGCGAGCGGGTCCGCGCCTCCGTCGCGGCGGACATCTACCCAGCGCTCCAGCGGCTGCGCGATTTCCTGGCCGATGAGTACGAGGCGCTCGCTCGCCAGGACCCTGGCATCTCGAGCACGCCCGACGGCGAGGAGGCGTATCGGCTCGCGATCCGCATGAACACGACGATCGACACCACGCCGGACGAAGTCCATCGGTTTGGGATGGAGGACCTGGCGCACATCGAGGCCGAGAAGGACGAGATCGCGCGTCGCGCCGGATACCGCGACCGCACCGCCTATGCGAAGGCCCTCTCTGAGGATCCCGCGAACCACACCTCGTCGGGAGGGCGGATCGTCGAGCTCGCCAGCGAGCAGACGGCGCGCGCGTTCGCGACGGCTCCTCGCTACTTCGGACGCCTTCCACGAGCCGATTGCGAGGTCAAGGCGGTCGAGGAGTACCGCGAACGCGAGGTGCCTCCGGCCTTCTACATGCCGCCCTCGATCGACGGCTCGCGCCCCGGGCAGTACTACCTCAACACCTATCAGCCCGAGCAGCGCGACCTGCACAAGATCGCGTCGATCACCTTCCACGAGGCGACCCCCGGCCACCACTTTCAGCTTGCGATCGAGATGGAGCTGACCGGGCTGCCGGCGTTCCGAACGCTGGGCTCCCGGATGGCCGGCGCCGCGTACTCGGAGGGCTGGGGCCTGTACTGCGAGCGGCTGGCCGACGAGATGGGCCTCTACCAGTCCGATGCCGAGCGGATCGGCATGCTCGACATGCAGGGCTTCCGTGCAGCGCGGCTGGTTGTCGACTCCGGGCTGCATGCCTTCGGCTGGAGCCGCGCCCGCGCCATCGAGTTCATGCACGAGCGCGGCTCGATGCCGCTCGTCGACTCAGAGATCGAGGTCGACCGCTACACGATCTGGCCGGGGCAGGCGCTCGCCTACAAGATCGGCCAGCGCGAGATCGAGCGGGCGCGGCGCGAGGTGAGTGAGTTCATGGGAGACCGATTCGACCTGCGGGCGTTCCACGACGAGGTGCTGGCCCACGGCTCGCTGCCGCTCGCGACCCTGCGACGGGAGATCCCGGGTTGGGTCGAAGCGGCCGTCTCGGCGCGCGAGGGCGCGCCCGCAGGCTAGGTTGATTTCATCACCGGCTATTCGTTGGTCGCATCAGATCGCACCGATGGGAAGACTCACGCGACGCCTCATTCGTCACACGCATCATTCGACGCGGGATGGCTGCGATCGGGGTGATTTGATGCATGACGCGAATCGATCTATGGCTGAACTTGCGCGCGCCTGAGCGGATCGTCCTGGCGGGGCGGTTCGTGCGTCTCGTGCCGCTCGAGGAGCGCCACCGCGACGACCTGCTGGCTGCCGCGGCGCAGGACCCAAACACCTTCCAGTACATGAGTACCGACCTCTCGGTCGGGGCCGGGGCCTGGCAGGCCTACCTGGCCGATGCCCTCCGCCCAGACTACGTCGCCTGGGCAACGGTCGATGCCGCCACGGGCCGGGCCGTCGGTGCGTCGCGGTTTGGCGATATTGCGCCGGAGCATGGACGGGTTGAGATCGGGTGGACCTGGATCGCCCCTTCGCACCAGCGGACCGCTGTGAATACCGAGGCGAAGCTGCTTCAGCTGGGCTACGCATTCGACAAACTGGGCGCGACCCGCGTCGCGCTCAAGACCGACGGACGAAACCTGCGCTCGCAGGCCGCCATCGAGCGGCTCGGAGCGCAGCGGGAGGGGACACTGCGCAGGCATATGCGAATGCCGGATGGGTTCGTCCGCGACACCGTCTACTTCTCGATCCTCACCGAGGAATGGCCGGCGGTGAAGGCCCGCCTCGAGGAACGCCTCGAGCGTGCGGGTTAGACGCTGGTCATCATGACCCGGGGTCGTAGATCTCGGCGGACCTCAGCCCGCGGAATGAGCCCTCCGTCTCGGCCAGGAGCGTTTCGCCACTCGCGATCAGGACCCTTCCATCGGCGAGGAGGGTGGCGGAATGCCAGGAGCGGTTGACGCTCATCGAGCCTGCCGAGCTAAATCTGCCGCTGGTTGGTTCATAGAGTTCCGCGGCGGTGGTTTCACTACCTCCGGCCACGAGGACCGACCCGCTGTTGAGGAGAGTTGCCGTGTGATTGGTGTGCAAGAACGCGGTACTCCCGGCGGATTCCCAACTCCCGGCGACCGGGTCGTAGAGTTCAGCCGCATTTCCCTGGGTGCCGCCGACGACGAGCACCAGACCGTTTGCCAGCAGCGTAGCCGTGTGGAACTCGCGTGCGGTGCTCATGGCGCTGGTCGCGGTCCACGCACCGGTGGCCGGGTTGTAGATCTCCGCCGAAGCGAGGGGCGTGTAGAACGGCCCCTCGCCACCCGCGACCAGTACCGTGCCATTGTCGAGCAGCGTTGCCGTCAGTCCTGCCAGGACCCCGATCCCACGCCCGCCGCGAGGCTCCAGCATGCTGCCAGTGGCAGCCCACGTGTTCGTGGTCGGGTCGAAGATCTCGGCGGACGCAAGAAAGTCGTAGCTGCTGTTAGGGCCCATGCCGCCTGCCACCAGCACCCTGCCGTTCCGGAGCAGTGTGGCGGTTTGCCCACTACGTTGGGCGACCATCGGGCCAGTTGGGCTCCATTCATTCGTGCGCGGATCGAAGATCTCGGCGCGATCAGTGACCACGAGCGCCCTGCCATCCCCGAGCAGGGTGGCGGTCGGCGCGCCGCCCAGGCCGGGCGAGCCGCCAGCGTTGCTCCACGCCCCTGTGAGAGGATCGTACAGTTCGCCCGGTACAAGAACCCGGCCGTCGGGGAGCAGGACCGCGGCGTGCCCGTCCCCTCCATTCATCATCGTGCCGGTAAGCATCCATGAGGCCGCCCGAGGGCTTGCCGTTGCCTCCTGTGAAGCTTCTTGCGAGGCACTCTCGTGGGGTTCCGGTCCAACCTCCCGCCACGGCCGCCCTACCAGGACGACCAGCAGCGCGATCGCTGAGACGATAGCAACCGCGGCGAGGCCGGTCAGCGCAAGGCGACTGAGCCCTGATCGGACCATGGCCGGCATCGGATCGCCGCCGAGGCGGGCCAGCCGTCTGCTGCGTGGCCGGTCGCGTGCCGTCGCTGTCCGCACAGCCTCCACGAGGTCCTGCGGCTGGGCAGGGGCGGCCGATGCGTCGAACCAGGATCGCATCAGCGCGTCGAAGTCGCGGTCGGTGGTCACGCGATGCCTCCTGTCGAGACGGCCGATGTCCGATCGTGGGCATCGAGCGCCGCGCGCATAGCCCGGGTGGCGCGGTTCAACCGCGATTTCATGGTGCCGACCGGGATACCCATGATCGCGGCGGCCTCGGCATTGGGCAGGTCGAGGTAGTAGTGGAGGACCAGGACGGCGCGTTCCTGCGGCGCGAGGTGGCGAAAGCCGCGCTCGAGCTGGTCGCGAGCGGCCAGCAGGCGCTGGTCCTCATCGGTTGACGGCAGGTCGTACGCCGGGAGGAGTGGCACCTCCGCCGACTTCCTGCCGCGTTCCTCGCGGGCAGCGCGATAGCAGGCACGAACGGTGAGCTTGTGCAGCCAGGCGTCGAACCTGGCGGGGTCTCGGAGGGCGCGGATGTCGCGCCAGGCGCCGATCAGCGCGTCCTGGACGGCGTCATGCGCGAGCTCCGGCTGTCGCAGGACCAGGTAGGCGATCCGGTACAGGCCGGGAATCGCGGCTGCGGCCAGCTGCGAGAAGGCGTCGTGGTCGCCCGCGGACGCCTGGAGGACCAGATCGACCTGCATGCCCTCACCCTACGCTTGACGACCAGGATGGCCGTCGTTCGCAAGGTATGGGGGGATCGGCGGGCATTTGGTTCCATCCGCCTCGCTCAGAGCTGCCTGAACTCAGGGCGCCTCGTGGATCTCCTGCGCGGCCTTGATCCCGGACTCGAGCGCCCCCTGAATCGAGGCGTTGACGATCACCCGCTTGCGATCGCCCTGGCGAGGCTCCAGGCCCTGGCGGGGGACCGACAGCACCTCGGCCGCGACCGGCACGTCCGACGGCGGTGGCTGCTCCTCGGCACGGGTGCGTTCCGGGTGTCAACGCTGATGCCTGGATGCTATCGGCTCATGAAGCTCCGGGAGGTCGCTCGCGGTACTCCGCCCACGGATCGTAGTCGGGGTCGGGCGGCTCAGCCTCCGGCCGCTCACCCTCGGGGACGTGGCGCAGGTTCACGCGGACCCGGTACCAGAGCGAGGAGCGGCCGCGCATCCCGTCCACCAACACGTCGTCCTCCGCCAGGAGCTTCGCGGCCTTCGGGTGACGCTTCTTCCATCGTTCCAGGCCGGCCATCGCGTCCTTCTTGGCCTTGGCCTGGGAGATCACGATCAGTGGATGAGCCGACCGCCGGCGACCGGTGGGCGCGGCGGTCCCATCGGCGCGGCGAGCGGTTGGCGACGGCATGGCCGGCGCGACTGACCCAACCCGGCCGCGCGGCGCCGTCGGGTCGGTCGGCGCGGGCACTTCGGCCGGCATGCGTCGCTTCGACGGCTGCACCCGCGGCGGCTCGCCCGGCTGCTTGGCGTAGTTCGGCGGCCAGGGCGCGTCGCCGTGCCCCGCCGCCTCGTCGCGGGCAGAGAGCTCCAACAGTCCCTCGAGCGAACCCACAGCGTCGTCGATCGCGGCGCCGACGTCCCCGTGCTTGGCGTATCGGTCGGGCATGGTCTTTACCGTGAAGTCCGCCAGCTCCGCCTCCGGGACCTCCTCCCACAGAAGCGGCGCCGAAACATGCGCGCCGGGGACTGGCCGCACCGAATAGGCGGAGGCCACCGTGCGGTCCTTGGCGTTCTGGTTGTAGTCGATGAAGACGCCGTGCCGCTCCTCCTTCCACCACTTGCTGGTGGCGAGCTCCGGGACGCGACGCTCGACCTCGCGCGCCAGGGCGAGGGCTGCACGGCGGACCTCGCCAAACGTCCAACGCCGCTCGATCCGCGCGTAGACGTGGATGCCTCGCGAGCCGGAGGTCTTCGGCCAGCCGGTCAGGCCGTGGTCGGTGAGGACCTCGCCGGCAACCACCGCCACATCGCGGACCATGGTCCACGGCACGCCCGGACCGGGGTCGAGGTCGACCCGCAGCTCGTCGGGATGATCGAGGTCATCGGCGCGCACCGGGTGCGGGTTGAGGTCGATGCAGCCGAGGTTCACGACCCAGGCCAGCGCCGCGCCGTTGCTGACCACCACCTCGTCGGCGGTGCGGCCCGAGGGAAACGACAGCTCCACCGTCCGCACGAATGGAGGCACCGATGCCGGGGCGCGTTTCTGAAAGAATGCCTCGCCCGCCGCACCGTTGACGAAGCGCTTGAGCGCCATCGGTCGATCCATCACCCCGCGCAGCGCCCCCGGCGCCACGGCCAGGTAGTAGTTCACGAGGTCGAGCTTCGTGATCCCGGCCTGCTCGAAGAAGAGCTTGCCCGGATTGCTGATCGCGACCTCGAAGCCGTCGACCTCGAGCAGGACCGATGCGTCCTTCGGCACGACGACAGGGTAGCCTCTCACCCATGCTCGAGCGTTGGAAGCGGGTCCTGGAGGCGGCCGATGAATGGGCGGGCCAACGCCCGTCGACGCGGATCGCCCGTCGCGCCCTGGCCGGCTTCGCCCTGCACGACGGCGGGGATGTGGCCAGCGGCATGGCTTATTTCGCGATCCTCTCGCTCTTCCAGGTCGTGGTCCTGGGCGTCATCGCCTTCAGCCTGGTCGTCGGCGAGGGCGAGGCTCGAAGGCTGCTGATCGGGCGGCTGGAACACGCCCTGCCCCTCGAGCCGGGAACGGTCGGCGCGATCGTCGAGAGCATCATCGAGTCGCGCGGCGGCGTCACCATCGTGAGCGTCGCCATCCTGGCGTGGGGCTCCATCGGCTTCTTCGGCGCACTGAGCACCGGCGTCGGGCGCGCCTTCGCGACCACCACGCGACGTCCGTTCTGGCAGGACAAGCTGATCGGGCTCCTCCTGCTCGCGGGCGCGGGGCTCCTCGCGCTGGCGTCAATCGGGATCGGCCTTGCGGAAGGGATCGCCACGCGGATGGCAAGCAGGATCCCCGGTGGAGGGCATGGCGGCGAGCTGCTCGTCAACCTGGTGGGGCTGCTCCTCCCGATGCTGCTCGTCCTGGTCGCTCTGCTCGTGATCTATCGGGTCGTCCCGAATCGCGCCGTCACCTTTCGCCAGGTCCTGCCGGGCGCCCTGGTGGCCGCGATTCTGTTCACGGTCCTGCGCTCAGGGTTCACCTGGTACGCGACTGACGTCGCCCGCTACGAGAGCTTCTTCGGCCCGATCTCGACTGTCATTTCGCTGCTCGTCTTCCTCCATCTTTCGAGCATGGTCGTGCTCCTGGGAGCCGAGATCGCACGCGCAAGCGTGCTCGAGGACGACGAGGCGCAGGACAAAGAGGTGGACTCTTGACTAGATCAGGTGGTACCTTCCGACCACGTCACGCGCTCTGCATGCGCGCTTAGGATCGCGACAGGAGCACGTAGACGGGGCATCTGGGCCAATGGAACAACTACAGATGATTGTCGTATGAGGCGACGATCTCACCTGGCCATCATGGTAATTGCCCTCCTGATGGTCGGAACGAGCATCGTCACCACCGCACCCCGCGACCAAGCCCAGGCCGCGGACCCGCTCGCCGAAGCGAAGGCGCAGCAGGACGCACTCGAGGCAACTCTGAGTGCGCAGCGCGCTGCCCTCGCCGCCCTCAAGGACAAGGCGGCGACCCTTGCCGGCAAGCTCGACGGCGCAAGGGCGCAGCTGGCCTCGGTGACGGCCGAGTACAACCACATCAGTGCGCTGTTGAACGAGGTGCAGGACGAGGTCGCCGATATCACGGCGCGCCTGGCTGACTTGCGCGCGCAAATCGCCGCCCTCGACAAGCAGCTGCTGGCGGTCGAGGTCCAGATCAGGGTCCAGAACGAAGAGCTGCGCAACCGCGAATCGCTGCTCCAGGAGCATCTCCGTTCGGCCTACGAGCGGGCCCAGACGTCCGTGCTTGAGCTGCTCCTTTCGGCAGACTCGCTGGACGCCGCGACGACGCAGGTGGGCTACCTGCTGACCGTCTCCGACCAGGACAAGCAGCTGGCAGAGGAGATTCGAGACCTGCGTGCCAGCCTCCAATCCAGGGAGGGGGCCCTGCGCGACGGACGCCAGCAGGTTGCTGCCGCTCGCGACCAGGGCGATGCGGAGGCCGTGCTGCTGGCCCAGCGCCAGGCGGAGCTGGCGGCGATGCAGCAACAGCTTGCCCAGCTGAGGTCCGCCGCGGACCGGAAGCGGCAAGAGCAGGACGACGCCCTGAACGCAGCCCTGGAGGCCAAGGGCAATGTGGCGCAGCAGATCGCCGACGGCCAGAAGGCGTTCGATGCGCAGACGAGGCTGGTCGCCAAGCTGCAGGCCGAAGAGGATGCGCGGCGCCAGGCGCCCTCCGCGTTCGGCTTCAAATGGCCAGAGGTCGGCTTCCACGTGACCCAGGAGTGGGGGCCAACCCGCTTCGTCCTTGAACCCCCCTACACCTACAAGGGCGTGTATTACTCGCACTTCCACGGCGGGATCGACCTTGGGCAGGGCTGCGGCACGCCAATCCTCGCGATTGGCACCGGGACCGTGAAGGCATCGGGCCAGCCGCTATGGCCGTGGGATTCGGGCTACGGCGTCGTGATCAGCCACGGCTCCGGAGTCCAGAGCTGGTACTGGCACCTCAAGGCGGTGGTCATCGTGCGTGCCGGCCAGGTGGTGGCCAGGGGCCAGGTCATCGGCTACGAGGGGACCACGGGCAACTCGACCGGATGCCACCTGCACATGGGTATCAACGACCACGGGGTGTGGGAAAACCCGAGGATCTACCTGCCCTAGGCCGATGTCGCCGCGGCCGGTTCTGCGCTCCGCGAGGCCGGCCGGTACAACCGCTCGACGTACTCGCCCAGCATCCGCGCCGTGCTGAACTGCCAGATCGCGGCGTCGATCGCCTCACGCATGGTCGTGATCCAGTCGCCCGGCACCCCCTCCCCATCGCGCGCATAGAAGCGCGGCACGACCTCCTCCTCGAGCAGCCGATAGAGCTCGGCCGCGTCGGCCTCGTCCTGCGCGGCATCGTCGGCCAGCGTCTCGCGACCGCCGATCGCCCAGCCGTTTCGACCGTTGAACCCTTCGTCCCACCACCCGTCCAGGATGCTGATCGACGGGATACCGTTCATGGCCGCCTTCATCCCAGAGGTGCCTGACGCCTCCATCGGCCGGCGCGGGTTGTTGAGCCAGATGTCCACCCCTCCTACCAGGAAGCGAGCGATGCGCATGTCGTAGTCCTCCAGGATGAAGACCCGGCCGCGCAGGGGCTCGGTCCGCGAGAGGGTGAAGATGCGCTGGATCACCTGCTGCCCCGGACGGTCGGCGGGGTGCGCCTTGCCGGCGAGGACGAGCTGCACCGGGCGTTCGCTGTCGGCCAGGAGCCGTGCGAGCCGATGCTCGTCGTGGAAGAGCAGGTCGGCCCGCTTGTAAGTCGCGAAGCGGCGGGCGAAGCCGATGATCAGCGTCTCGGGGTCGAAGGCAGCGTGCAGCTCGCGCAGGACGCGGGGCGATTCGCCGTGGCGGGCGAACTGGCGGGCCAGGCGGCTGCGCATGAACTCGATCAGCTCCCGCTTCTGCTGGCGGTGCGCACCCCAGAGATCGTTTTCGGGGAGATCCGCCAGCTTCTCGAAGACCTCCGCGCGCGGTGCGTCGCTCCCCAGCGAGCGAGCCGTCGCGCGCTCGTACAGACGCCGCAGGGGACGGCCGATCCAGGTCGCGGCGTGGACGCCATTGGTGATCGCCGAGATCGGGTCCGGGCGAAGCGATGCCCAGGTCACGTTGGCGGTCTCCGCGTGCAGGCGGCTGACCGCGTTGGCCGCGGTCGCGTGGCGCAGGACGAAGGCCGTCATGTCGAACGGCGGCTCGACCTCGTCGCCGAGCCCGCGACCCAGCTCCATCAGCTGCTCGGCCGGCATGCTGCAGGCCTTGAGCCACGGGCTCAGCAGCCTGCTGGCGAGGCCGCGCTCGAACTGCTCGTTGCCGTCCTTGACCGGGGTGTGGATGGTGAAGACCGAGTTGTGACCGACCCGCCGCAGCGCCTCATCGGCCCCGAGGCCCGGCTGTGCCTCGACCAGCTCCCGCGCTCGCTCGAGCAGCAGGAACGCCGAATGGCCCTCGTTCAGGTGCCACGCCGCGGGCTCGATTCCGAGTCCGCGCAGTGCCCGGACCCCGCCGATCCCCAGCACGATCTCCTGGCAGAGACGCATCTCGCGCCCGCGGACGTAGAGGATGTGGGTGATCGGGCGGTCGCTCCCCTCGTTGGCGGGGATGTCCGTATCGAGCAGCAGGAGCGGCACGCGGCCGACCTGCGCCAGCCACACGGCGACGTGGACCTTGCGATCGGGGAAGTCAACGCTCACCTGCAACGCCGAGCCATCCCGGCCTCGCGCGCGCCGCAGCGACAGCATGGCGGGGTCCAGGTCCGGCTGGGCGTGCTCCTGGTGGCCATCGGCGTCGATCTGCTGGCGGAAGTACCCGCGCCGATACAGGAGCCCGACTCCCACGAACGGGAGGGCGGCATCGGACGCCGACTTGCAGTGATCCCCGGCCAGGATGCCAAGGCCGCCGGAGTAGATCTGCATCGACTCGTGGATGCCGTACTCCGCGCAGAAATAGGCGATCGGGCCGGGGAGCGAGGCCGCAGGATCCGCCTCCTCCGCCGCGCGATACCACGAGTCGGAGCCGTTGGTGAGGTATCGGTCGAACTCGTCGAGGACACGGCTGGCGTCGACCATGAAGTCCTCGTCGGCCAGCAGCTCGGTCCATCGGCCGGGCTCGAGTCCCGCGAGGACGGGGATCGGGCTGCGGTGGCGGGACCATGCCGCCGAGTCGATGCGCGCGAAGAGCGCACCCGCTCGCGGGGTCCAGCTCCACCACAGGTTGTAGGCGAGATCGCCCAGCCCCTCGAGTGCGGGCGGGAGCCCGAAGGCGTAGCCAGGCTGACTTGGGACCCGGACCGTGGACGTCATCGAGGGCCGATGATAGGGAGTCCGAGGCACGCACGGCCGCTTCCCTGCGCGAAAGTCGGCCAGGGTATCGCTGTTTTTCCGGCCAGGGCGTACCCTATCGAACCCGTGATGGACGGCTACTCGGTTCAAGAGGCAGCGTCAGTCCTCGGGGTAGCGGAAGGGCGCGTCTGGGAGCTGCTGGCCAGAGGCGTGCTGCTTGGCACCCCCGAGGGTGACTCCATGCGCGTTTTTCTCAAGGCGCAGCCCGGACCGATCGCCACGGCAGGCACCCGCGACGAGCCACCGCGCACGAACGGCAATGGAGGCTCGCACGGCGACGGGGAGGCGAGCGCCTTCCGCGAGCTGCTCACCGAGTTCCGCAACCTGACGGAGCGCTACGGTCAGGCGCTGCTCGCGCTTGGAGAGGCCCGCGGAGAGGTGGCAGGCCTCCGCTCGCGTGTCGATCAGCTGGAGGCTCGCCTGGACCTGCGCCTGCCACCACCGCCCGAGGCAGCGCCGGTGGCGTGGGAGTCCGCCACCATTCCGCCTTCCGCAGCCGACACCGAGCCGGCGCCGCCCCAATCCGCTCCGGCGCCGCCGCGGGCCGCGCCGCCACGTCGCGCTCCGTTACCTCGCCCTCCTGTCCGTCGCCCGTCGCGCTCGCGCAAGGCACCCTCTGCCCGGGAGACCGTCGCCGGCTTCGCCGATGCACTGGCGCGGGCGCAGGATCCGAATGCGGCCGACCTTGGTGACTCAGAGGAGCCCGAGACCTCATTCGAGCCGAGCGCGACGTCGGTGACCGTCGAGGCCCGGTCAGATGTGCTCGACCCGCAGATGAGAGCTGTGGTCGAAGCCGAGCCTGAGCTTCTGCAGGCAGCCGAAGCCGAACCTGCCGCCCCGGATCTGGAGATCGCTCCCAATGAACTGGTCACGGCCGCCGATGCCGTTGAGCCGGCGATGGTGGCCCAGGAGCCAGCGCCCGCGGTGGCCGCGGAGGCCGAGCCGCCCACCTACAGCGCCGTCGTGATGGAGCCCGACTGGTTCGCCGATGGTGACTTCGCATGGCTCGACGCCGTCGACATGGAGGCTGCCGGGGCCGCCGAATCGCGGGCCCCCGCCGAGTCGCCGCCAATGGCCGAAACTCCCGCTGTGGATCAGCCGATTGCGCTGACCGAGCCCGAGCTCCCGAGCGCTCCAGCCGCGGAGCCAGCGATGGAGCTCGCCGAAGAGGAGGGCGACGGGCCGCTCGATCTGGCCGTGGCGTCAGCCGAACCGGGGTTCGTTGGCGAGCCGGAGCCGGTTGCCTTCGACGTCGATACCGACTTCGAGCCCTGGCAGCCGCCGGAGCCGGTGCCCTCGGCCGAGACGGAGGCTGCCGTCGACGACACCGGCGACGCTGGCTCGGGTTTCTCGGATGCCAACGTCCCAGACGCGCCGGAACCCCAGACGATGAGCTCGTCGGTTGCCCTGCAGGATTTCGAAGAAGAGGTGATGTGGCTGGGCGCAGAGCCGGAGCCGCCCCCACAGGTTGAGCCGCTTCCTCCGCAGCGTGGTTCCGCAGCGCCATGGCCGGCGGTCGATGCAGCGCCATCCCCGATGCAAGGCGTGCGCCCGCCGCTCGCGATGTCCGAGGACGAGCTAGCGAGGCTGGCCCAGGACGAGGGTTGGGATGAGAGCGAAGTCGCGGCAATCCGCGCCATGATCACGCCGATCCCGCCCGGCCCGGTCGACCTGCCTGGCTCCGCCGAACTGCACGAAGCGATGGCGGCTCTCGAAGCGGTGCCGATCCGGTCCGATCCCACGAAGAGGGTCTCGCGGCAATGGGCCAAGCCGGCCCCCGAGGACCAGCCGCCGATCCGACCGGACGACTGGGCATTCGAGGCCGAGCCCGCTCCGCCGTCGCCGGCGGCGCCGCGACCATCCATCGACCTGACCTCGACCCTTCGGCGCAGCGCGCCCGACCCGAACTGGCTCCGCAGTCGGCAGGGACCGGCGGCGGCCGCCTATCGCAGGCTGCGACGCCTCTTCCCCGGCTAGGGGACGAATCGAACCCCGCCGGTTTGCATGAGAAGCTTCGCCTCGGCATAATGGTTCGCGTGACACGAACGATTAGCGACACGAGAAGTGTCGCCGCGGACCTGCTCGACGAGCTGGGCCCAATCATTGCCGGTGAGCGCGCGGCGTTCGCGCAGCGCTGCCACACCCGCTCCATCAGCATGACCCACCTGCTCCTGATGACCCTTCTCGAGACGCACGGATCGCTGCCCATGAGCCGCGTCGCCGAGCTCCTGGGATGCGGCCTGCCGGCGACGACCGGGATCGTCTCCCGCATGGAGGAGCGCGGGCTGGTCGCACGTCAGCACGACAACGAGGATCGACGCGTGGTCACGCTTCGCCTCTCCGAGGAGGGCGCGGGCGAGATCCGCGAGCTCCAGCACAGCCGTCGCCAGCGGATGGCGACGGCCCTCAATCACCTCTCCGATTCCGAGCGCGAACAGCTCCTGGCGTCGGTCCGAGCTTTGCGCGCGGCGTTCAACCGCGTGAATTCATAAGGAGACAACGCGTGACAGCTACCTCAGCGCCGATGGACGCCCCGGTGCACGTCGATCCCCGCGCCAGGACCGAGATCCTGATCGCGATCCTGCTCGCCATATTCCTGGCCGCCCTCGACCAGACGATCGTGGGGACGGCCCTGCCGACCATCGTCACCCAGTTGCGTGGCAACGACTATTACACCTGGGTCGTCACCATATACCTCCTCACCGCCACCATCAGTGGCCCCATCTACGGCAAGCTCTCGGACCTCTTCGGGCGGCGGCCGATGGTCATGATCGGCGTCAGCGTGTTCCTGGTCGGCTCCGCTCTCTCCGGCCTCTCGCAGGAGATGTGGCAGCTGGTCGCAGCGCGCGGCCTGCAGGGCCTCGGCGCCGGTGCCATCTTCCCGATCGCGCTGGCGGTCATCGGCGACCTCTTCACTCCGGCGGAGCGCGGCAAGTACCAGGGGCTGTTCGGTGCGGTCTTCGGGATCAGCGCCCTGATCGGTCCCGCCCTCGGCGGATTCCTGACAGACAATGTCAGCTGGCACTGGATCTTCTTCGTCAACCTTCCGATCGGCGCGGTGGCGCTGGTCATCATTTGGCGCCTCCTGCCGCCGATCAAGCATCCGGAGCGGGCGCGCAGCATCGACTATCTGGGCAGCGTGGTCTTCGCCGCGGCATTGGTGCCGATCCTGATCGGCCTGACCAACAAGCAGAACCTGGACTGGACGAACCCGGAGGTCGGCGGCCTGATCCTGCTTGGACTGGCGCTTTCCGCGGTCTTCGTCTGGGTGGAGTCGCGCGCGAGCGAGCCGATCCTGCCGCTGAGCCTCTTCCGAAACCGATCCATCAGCGTCTCGCTGGCCGCGGTCTTCCTGGCCGGCTTCGGTTTTTTCGGGGCCATCATCTTCGTCCCGCGCTGGTTCCAGGTCGTCCTCGGATCCAGCGCCACCGAGTCCGGGTACCAGATCCTGCCGTTGCTGGCTGGCCTGATCGTGAGCTCGGTCATCTCCGGGCAGCTCATCAGCCGGACGGGGCGCTACCGATGGCTGATCGTGGTCTCCATGGCGTTCCTCTCGCTGGGCCTGCTGCTGATGACGCAGCTCCGCGGCGACACGAGCCTCCCGCAGATCTGGCTCTGGATGGCGGTCGCCGGGATCGGCATCGGCCCGACCCTGGCCGCCTTCACGATCGTGGTGCAGAATGCCGCGCCGTTCGCCCAGCTTGGCGCAGCAACCGGCGCGCTGACCTTCTTCCGCCAGGTTGGCGGCACGGTCGGCCTGGCGATCGGGGGGACCGTCTTCGGCTCCGCACTCGCGACCGAGATCCCCCAGCAGCTGGTCAAGGCGGGCGTCCCCGCCGAGCTGACCCAGCGGTTCGCGTCGTCCGGCGCGGCGAGCGATCTGGCTGGCGTCGGCGGGCTGGCCAAGGTTCTGGCGAACGTGCCGGAGCAGTTCCGGGGGATCGTCGTCACGGCCGTGCACGAGGCATTCAGCCTTGCGATCGCCAACGCGCTGTGGGTCAGCGTGGCGGCCGCCCTGGTTGCCCTGGTCGTGGTCGCGATCGGGCTTCCGGAAGTACCCCTGCGCACGCACCACGGACCCGCACGGACCGGCGCGACGGCCGACGACGGATCTGAGCCAGCCTCCATGGCGGCCCTGGAGTAACGTCGGCCGCGTGACTCGCTACGACCCAGTGACCGCGCTCGTGGTCGTCGACTTGCAGAACGACTTCGCCGACCCAGCTGGCAGCCTGTACGTGCTGGGCTGTGACGCGGTGGTGGCACGCATCAACGACGAGATCAGCCTCGCCACAACCGAAGGCGCCTTGGTGGCCTATACGCAGGACTGGCATCCGTCCTCGACGCCGCACTTCGCCAAGGACGGCGGCGTGTGGCCCGTGCACTGTGTCGGGGAGACGTGGGGCGCGGAGCTGCACCCGGGGCTGGTGGTAGCGGGTCCCAGCGTCCGGAAGGGGAGCAGTGGCGAGGATGGCTATTCCGGTTTCACCATGCACGACACGATCACCGGCGCTGATCGCCCGACGGACCTCGAGCAGATCCTTCGCGACCGGGACGTGGCACGGGTGGTTGTGTGCGGCCTCGCCACCGACTACTGCGTGCGAGGCACGGTGCTGGATGCATGCCGCCTCGGCTTCGAGACGGTCGTCCTAACGCAGGCGATCGCCGCCGTTGAGCTGGCCCCCGGCGACGGCGAGCGTGCCCTGGCCGAGATGGAAGCGGCGGGCGCCAGGCTCGCCTAGCCGGCTCCGGCTATTACCCTCGCCGCGCCCGGCTGAAGGTCGCGACGCCCACCACCACGGCCACGAATCCCAGCACGATCCAGGTGCGATCAGCGGTCATGAAGCTGCGCGGCGCGAACGGTAGATCCAGCCCTTGGGCGATCCAGACGGCGCCGCCCAGGACCAGCAGCCCGCCGAGGGCCATGACACCCATTCGCATGCCGCTCAGGATAGCCAGATCGTGCTGGATCTGCCCTCTTGCGTGCCGGGATTCACTCGGTATACTCGCCCGGTCGGGCCGCAAAGAGAGCGGCGCCAGCAGCCTTCCCTCCCCCTCCCACCACGTCAGATCGTCGGCTCACGGGGTAGCGGCAAGAACCGTGGCCGGCGCTGATCGACGGCGTAGATGCTCGACGCGGTAACGCTATGTGGGAGGGTCCTCGTGGCCTACACCGATCAGGTGCTCACCTGTGCGGACT